>JACNLN010000175.1 GCA_014381485.1 Fidelibacterota bacterium | reverse complement strand
GGAGGGGAAATAGGGGAGGTTTTCCAACTAAGAAGTTCCACCATAAAAAGTTTTGACTGACATTAAGAATCACAATTTGTTTCCCCCATTTAGCTTTACTAATTTGGATAATTCACCACAAAGGGCCTCGGGGTAGTCCAAGCCGTTCGGGCAACGGCTCAGCCCGTTGGGCGTTATGCCTAGAGGGAGAGTTCCCACGGCGAGCCCTGATGAATTACCAGGCCAAAAAATAGGAAAGCATTAATCAAAGAAATGCCTGTTCCACAAGATCGCAAATGATATGTCCAGCGGTAATGTGTCCCTCCTGTATGTGCTGGGTATCGCGAGAAGGAATTTTAATCATAACATCACCGTGTTCTTTTAATTTCCCCCCATCTTTTCCGGTTAATATCACCACCTTGATATCACGATTTTCACTAAAATTAACAACTTCTATCACATTCCTGGAATTTCCACTGGTGGAAATAGCCACCAACACGTCCCCCTTCCGCCCAAGACCTTCAACCTGTCGGACAAATACCGAATCAAAGGAATAGTCATTGCTCCAGGCTGTGAGTAAGGATGTATCTGTTGTGAGAGCGATGGAGGCAAGAGGTCTGCGCTCTTTACGAAGCCTTGCCAGCATTTCGGTAGAAAGGTGCTGACAATCTGCAGCGCTACCTCCATTTCCACACCACATAATCTTTTTCCCATTTGTCAAGGCACTGATAAATATCTCCGCAGCTTTCAATATCTCATCACTGCAACTGCTAATCATATCCTCTTTCACCTGAGCACTTTCAGCAAGTTGTTCCTTTACCAGTTGTTGTCTCCCGCTCATTTTATCCTCCGTGAATGGCATCTGCGAATTCTTTGATAATGGATTTTTGACCCGACTCTTCAGCAACGGATCCTGTGACAATAAAACTGGCACCCGATTCCACCTTTTTTCGAGCATCCTCAGGTGTCCGGATGCCACCACCAACAATCAAGGGCAGATCAACTTTTTTCACCATCTCTTGAATAATCTCTTCCCGTATACTCCGCTCAGCTCCACTCCCTGCCTCAAGATAGAGTATTTTCATTCCCAGATATTGTGCGGCCAACCCATGGGCTACAATCATATTGATTCGATTCATAGGAAGGGGGCGGGTATTACTGATGAATTCCACAGTGGTATTTCCTCCACCATCAAAGAGCATATATCCTGTAGGGATGGGCTCCAACCCTAAATCCTTCACAAGCGGGGCAGAAATTACCTGTTCACCTATGAGGTTGTTGGCATTTCGACCACTGATGACTGACATAAATAAAACGGCATCATAATGGGGTCCCAGTTGGTAAACGCCTCCAGGGAAAAGAATCACGGGAATGGAAGCCATTTTCTTAATGTGAGCAGCCCGTTCGTGGAACTTGCTGTCCATAAAAAGACTTCCCCCAACCAATATGGTATCCACATCCCCTTCATTGGCAGCTGTTACGAGATCTTCAAGAATACCGTGATTCTTTCGATCCGGATCGATGAGAAGGAAATATCCCGCACCCCTCTCAGCTCTCACATCCATTAAATATTGGAAGACAGATTTCATTTTGTATAGCCCTTTAAAAATTTGATAAATGTGTCCATTTCTTTCCTGGTTCGCTTTTCAGTTACAGCTATTCGAAGATAATAAGGATCATCTCTGACAGTAGTACCAGCTAAAATACCCAATTCAATCCCATCTTGTAGGATAGTTTGCGAAGCTACAGGACATTTTACAACAAATTCTTTGAAAAATCGTTTTCCGAAGGGAAGTGAAAAACCGGAGATTTTTTCAATCTCACCAGCCAGATAATGACTTTTCTGAAAGCAGAGATTGGCAACCTCTTTAAATCCTTCCTTACCAAAAAGTGCCAGATAGATAGCTGCCATTAATGCTACTAACCCCTGATTAGTACAGATATTCGATGTGGCATGTTCCCTTCGAATATGCTGTTCCCTTGTTTGAAGTGCCAGAACAAACCCTAGTTTGCCATCTACATCAACGGCGGCAGCCGCCAGACGTCCGGGTACTTTTCTTACGTATTCCATTTTCGTGGCAAAAATACCCAAATAAGGACCGCCCATGGACAACGGTGACCCCAATCCCTGACCCTCACCGGCATAAACATCCGCTCCACACTCGCCTGGCGGTGCAAACATTCCAAATGAAATTGGGTCGCCAACTGCCACAAACAGAGTTGGATGGTCGTTACATATCTTTCCTGCCTCTTTCCATTTCTCGATAAGTCCAAAACGGTTTGGTGATTGAACGACAACAGCAGAAACATCCTGATGAATATTATCTTTAAGCCAGTTGATATCCATCACTCCTGATATTGATGGAATAAGTTTGAGTTCAAGAGGTGAGTTTTCCAGATAGGTTTGAATTACGTTAAAATAGTTTTTATACAGTCCATTGGATACCCAAACCTCAGTCTTCTTATTGATCCTCCCTGCCATCAAACACGCCTCAGCTACTGCCGATGCTCCATCGTACAGAGAGGCGTTTGCTACTTCCATTTCGGTAATTTCGCAAATCATAGATTGATATTCATAAATAGTTTGAAGGGTCCCCTGGCTCACTTCCGCTTGATATGGCGTATAGGCTGTGGCAAATTCCGATCGGGAAGCTAAAAACGGAACAGCAGAGGGAATAAAATGGTCATAAGCACCTCCACCGAGAAATGAGAGAACCTCAGTTCCTGACAAATTTTGCCTTGATAGAGATTCCATCTCACGGATAACCTCAATCTCGGATTTTTCTCCTGAAAGAGGCAGATCTGTCTTTAATCTAATTTCTTCCGGTATGGCAGTAAGAAGATTCTCAAAGGAAGAAACTCCCATTACTTTGAGCATCTCCCGCTCAATTTCCGGTGTATGAGGAACGTAATGGATAGATTTACTGGATGATTTTTTTGTAGTCATCAGCACTTAATAGATCGTCTATTTCGGAGGGGATGCTAAGCTCAATCTTGATAATCCACCCTTCATTATAAACATCGTTATTCACCAGTTCAGGAGCATCGTTCAGGGATTCATTCACAGCTACAACCTTTCCGGTGACAGGTGAAATTAAATCTGCCACAGTCTTGACAGCTTCAATCGTCCCAAAAGGATCATCCTGAAAAACTTTCTGCCCGATTTCTGGAAATTCAAGAAAAATTACATCCCCAAGTTCGCCCTGGGCAAAGTCTGTTATTCCAATGGTAGCTATGTTCTCGTCAATGGATATCCATTCATGAGTATATGAATAAAAAAGACTATCAGGAATTAGCATTTTCTATGGTCTCCTATGTTATTCCGTATTGGGTGAGAAAATAAATGTCTCAATAAAATTAGTACTGAATTCCCCTTCCCTGAATTTCTTATCCCTCACAATTGCCTGGTGGAAGGGAATTGTGGTTTTTGGTCCCTCAATAATGGTTTCCTCAAGAGCCCGTTGCATCCGGTTGATAGCTGTTAATCGATCATCAGCGTGAACAATAAGCTTCGCAATAAGAGAATCATAATGTGACGGAATGTGATATCCAGCATAAACGTGAGTATCCACCCGAACACCTGTTCCTCCCGGGACATGAAAACTTTTGATCAAACCTGGAGATGGAATAAAATTTTTCTCAGGATCTTCCGCATTTATGCGACATTCTATGGCATGCCCTCTCAACTTCATACGATAAAAGTATTCTGGAAAGGTTTCCCCTGTATGAAGTTTGATCTGCATTTTCACCAGATCTTTCCCCACAACCATTTCCGTGACTGGATGCTCTACCTGAATCCGGGTGTTCATCTCCATAAAATAAAACTCACCATTATCTCCATATAAGAACTCAACGGTCCCCAGCCCCTCATAGTTGATAGCTTTAGCTCCACGAATAGCCATTTCACCCATCTTTTTACGGAGTTTATCATCCACTATTGGAGAAGGAGATTCTTCAATCAATTTCTGGTGTCGCCTTTGAATGGAACATTCCCTCTCTCCCAGGTGAATAACATTCCCAAATTGATCTGCTGCCACCTGGATTTCGATGTGTCTCGGATTCTCAACAAATTTTTCGAGATAGAGATCCCCATTATCAAAAGCTTTTTCCGCCTCATTTTTCGCCGTGACATATGCTTTTTCCAGACTACTCTCATCTCGGACAATTCTCATACCTTTTCCGCCACCACCAGAAGAAGCCTTTAGTATGACCGGGTAGCCTATCTCATCTGCTCTTATTTTTGCCTTTTTAACTGTTTCCACGATTCCATCACTCCCGGGAATGATCTGAACATCAGCTTTTTTCATCGTCTCCCTTGCTGCCGCTTTGTTTCCCATTGCCTCAATGATTTCTGCTGTTGGACCAATAAATAAAAACTCATTATCGGTACATACTTGAGCGAATTCTGCATTTTCGGCAAGAAAACCATAACCGGGGTGAATAGCATCGCTATTGGTGATTTCAGCGGCACTGATAATCCGGGGAATATTCAAGTAACTATCCCGGCTGGATGGAGGCCCGATGCAAACCGCTTCATCGGCAAATCGAACGTGAAGAGAAAGTTCGTCAACAGTGGAATAGACAGCTACCGTTCTAATTCCGAGTTCGTGACATGCTCGAATAATACGAAGAGCAATTTCTCCCCTATTGGCGACTAATATCTTCTTTATTTCCATATATGACGATTATAAAAATTATACGTTGAGACGAACGGAAATAGGTGATAAATCTCAAAGTCTATAGAATCAATTAACTCGGTTCAATCATAAATAGATTTTGTCCATACTCCACCGGTTCTTCATTTTCAACAAAAATTTTTGCAATCCGACCGCTTATCTCCGATTCAATTTCGTTCATAATTTTCATCGCTTCGATGATACAGAGCGTTTGCCCGACCGAGACGTCGTCACCCACATTCGCAAACGATGGCGCATCGGGAGCAGGTGCACGGTAAAACGTTCCAACGATAGGTGATGTCACCACATTGTTTGGTGAAATATCTTCCTCGAGCTTGTCTTCACCATGCAGACTTTCTTCCAGGGAAGTGGGTGAGATCGATTCAATAGTCTGGGTTGCTAAATCACGATTCCCGGGTGAAGATACATTTTCGCCCTTCGTTACCCGGAATCTTTTACCAAAAAACGAAACCTCAATCTCATTTACGCTACTCTCTTCAAGAATACTAATAATCTTCTTTAAACGTCCTTGCCACATATTATTTTCTCCGTTCTACGTATTCCCCCGTACGGGTATCTACTTTGATCACATCACCTACGTTGATAAAGAGAGGAACAATCACAGTAAATCCAGTTTCAAGCGTAGCAGGTTTTGTTCCTCCAGTAGCAGTGTCTCCCCTCATACCGGGATCAGTCTCGGTAACTTCCAATTCAACAAACAGTGGTAACTTGATTCCTATCACATCTTCGTCAACAAGACTTACTTCCACCATCTCACCTTCCTTTAAAAACTTCCTTTCCTCCTCAATGATTTTCAATGGCACATTGATCTGGTTGTAGGTCTTCATATCCATAAATACATATGAAATGTCATCACCGTATAGATACTGCATTTCTTTCGATTCTAAGTAAATGGGATGAATCTTCTCCCCTGAGCGGAATGTAACATCAACCACCTGACCTGTAACGATATTTTTTAACTTTGTCCTAACAAAAGCACCACCCTTCCCTGGTTTCACGTGAAGGAACTGGATGACTTTCATCCGCTGATCTTTATATTCAAAGACCATTCCATTTCGAATATCTGCCGTTGTAGCCATTTTATCACTTCTAAATTTTCTGCAGCGAATTTACAATTTAGAGAATGTTTATACAAAGCTTTGTTGACATAACTCCTTATAGTTTAATTCATTATTG
>JACNLN010000173.1 GCA_014381485.1 Fidelibacterota bacterium | reverse complement strand
ACTCAAGTTTCGCACACCATTGGCAATAGAAAATATTTGCTGTGAAAATAGTATGAAAAATGCTCCTAAATGGTTAAATTACAGATAGTTATATCAACAACCAAAATAGGAGCATTTCTCATGATTTCACAGGCGAATTTACACAGTTTTGACGAAATTACTAAAACAATAAAAGACAAAAAGGATACCATAAGTGATACGCTTTTCGATATGATTAGACCTTTTGCAATTGGGACATTGGCTTCAAAGAGTAATATAGTTAAGGAGAAAGGTTTTCGTCCCGGCTATCTGATTACATTGTTAATGTTATTTCCCTTTTTCAATATTTCAGCTGTAAGATCATTTTTCTTGAGTGGATACGCTCATCTTTCAGAAGCACAGAAGGATACTGTTTTTCGGCTGAAGAATAATCCAATGTTTAACTGGCGTAGGTTCTTATATCTGGTTGCGAAACGGTTTATCGTATTGGCAGATGACAACAGCAAGGGTAGTTGCTCTGTGGATAAAACAAAAGTCAGTAGAGGTAAGCCAACCTGTATGATTTTGGATGACACCCTGCAACCCAAAAGGGGAAAGAAAATTGAAGGTATTGGTCGGGTGTATGATCATGTCACTCATCGTTCTGTATTGGGATTTAAGAACTTAGTGTTAGCTTTTTGGGATGGAGTTAGCACGATACCGTTAGATTTTTCTTTTCAAAGTGAGCAGGGTAAGAACAAAAACCGTCCCTTTGGTCTGACATTTAAGGAAATCAAAGCACGGTATCTCAAGGAGCGTAGTCAAGACAGTCACGGTTTTCAACGTCTATCTGAGACCACAATAGACAAAATCACCAATGGATTGGATATGATCAAACGGGCTTTGAGGTATAGTTTTATTCCCGATTATGTATTAGTGGACAGTTGGTTCTCATCGCACAGGTTTATCAAGTCGATACGTTCCTTTCGTAAAGGCGCCATCCATTTTTTAGGGCAGGTGCGAATGGACAAGCGGAAATATGAGTATCAAGGGGAACGATTCACGGGAAAAGAGCTCAAACATCGTTTAAAGAAGAAAGCTAAACGCTCACGTCGGTTCAATGCTCGCTACATTGAAGTGTTGGTGCATTACCAGGGGATTGGTGAGGTGAAACTGTTTTTCAGTCGTTTCACTAAACAGGGGACATGGCACTTACTGCTTACTACAAATAAAAAATTAACCTACAATGAGGCATTAAAATTGTACAACGTCCGTTGGTCGATTGAGGTTCTGTTTAAAGAATTGAAGCAACATTTGAATTTCGGTAAATGTCAATCTAATGATTTTGATGCACACATAGCCGATACAACCATCAGTTTGGTGACGCATACCATTTTATCCATGTACAAGCGAATCCACGATTATATACCTCTTGGACAAATATTTGGCAAATTCAGGGAAATACTACTGCAGACCACATTGGCAAAGCGGCTATGGAATCTATTCTTGACCGTTGTCACTTCTCTCATTCAAGTGTTGGATCTAAAGCAGGATGTTGAAGAATTAATCCAAAAGGTTCTCAACTCTGATAGAGCAAAAATAATGTTGGAAAATTTAATTGGCAGATCAACTCAAGATCAGATTTGTGCTACAATTTAAGGTGTGCGAAACTTGAGTAATTACTCCACCACCACCATCCCCTACCATTTCAACATAAGGATGTGAATAATAATATGCACCTCCATTAACTATACTTTCATCCCATAAAAATTCACCATCAGGAGAAATTCGCTGTAGCTTTAGATTATCCCAGGAAACAATGGCACCGCCCAATCCGTCTGATACCAACATGGGCTCTCGATATTCAAGAATACTATCAGCTATCATAATACCACTAGCGCCCCATAAGCGATTTCCATCTTCTCCGATCCGCTGTATTTTTAAACGATGCGGACATCCCGACCAAACTGTATCTTCCTCCACCCAGATGACGATAGCTCCACCCGAATCATCGCTTATTATTTTAGCATGAAAAAATTGATTGGTAGCCTCCACATTAACCCTGATACCACCACCCCATAAAAGTGCTCCTGAAGAATCTATTTTATTTACCTTTACTTTATCTGAAAAAATATAGGTCATAGGTGGTTCATCCAAAGTATCCACTATGGTTCTCCCTATATATGTGAATAAAGCATTGCAATAGCCATCATTAACTATATGATAGAATCTTTCTTCATCTTCGGTACCGCCAACAAACACCGGTTCATCCCATTTAACATAACCATATCGGTTAACCCGTTGAAGATATATCCTGCGCAGCTCTGAAAAACTCTCCCATAAAACATATACTCCGCCAGTATCGTCACTGCAGGCTTCCGGGTTTATTCCCCAGGTGGAAACCTGTAGATTCTCAGAAGGGTCGGTGCTCCATTGGGCAGGGATGAAAGCGGGAAGAAATATAAGGTATAAATAAAAACTATTTATTATGCACTTTCTCAATTTGAATGATATTAACACTATATTTAATCACTCGATTAATCAATCGAATTACATATCAATATGTTGATTTCTATAAAATTGTAAAGTGATCTATACTTCAGCATAATTTGACACTATTTTACCAATAACATCTTTTTCACAGATGAATATTTCCCAGCTTTTATTCTGTAGAAATAGACCCCAGCACTCACAGGCTGTCTGAGATCATCAGTAGCATCCCAAATTGCCGTATGATAACCACTCACCAGTTCACCACCCACCAGTTCTTTAACCTGACGTCCCATAATGTCATAAATGGTGATTGTAACGTGACTTTCTTCTGGTAACTCATAACGAATTGTCGTCACTGGGTTGAAGGGGTTGGGATAGTTCTGATGAAGAGCGTATGTCTCAGGAACAATAACACGTTTTCCTACACCAAATCTATCAACCCGAGAAGAAAAAACAATCTCCCCTTCTCCTTCAAGAATATATTCTTTCCCATTCTCATTCATAAGTACCCACTCTTTGTGTTCTCCAGCTTCGGTAGTGATTTTGTAAGAAATCGTAAGCGATTCTGTCTCATTCCTTACCTGGATTTCTCCACTCTCCTCAGCATACCTTAAATCTGTCATAAAACGCACATCAAATCCTGCCGGTGCTATGGGAGGCAGACTGTAAGAAAGTCGCTCCTTCTCAGGAACTGTCACACCAAAATACAACACGTTTGATTTTCCTGACCCATTCGTAAACTCAAGACTGTTGGCTCCCTTCGTCCTGTCCACAAAGCTTATCCTCGATGCCTTCGCTCCAGAAGAAATCACAATCTCACCATCCCCGTTAGCTCTAACCCAATAACCTTTACCAGGTTCAATCACATTCGCCAGTTGATAATTCGTATCATACCCATAAATCGTATTCGGAATAATAACTCCATCGGGATCATTAATATTGTTTATGGAAACAGCTGACGATATCCCCGAAATCATATTCCACCCTTCAGTCAGATTTATGCTAATCTCATCGATAACCTGACCTGTAATGGTTGTAGTCCCAGTCTCATCAAACCGTAACCAGTAACCTGTTCCAGGGAACATTTCTGTCTCATCATTATAATTTCCACTATAGGAATAAAGCGTATTCTCAATAGCATTTGGGAATAAAGTCATATAGCTACCATCGTCAACTTCCAATGGTAATCCAACCATATTCCAGCCAGTAAAGTAATCAATAGTAATTTCTTCAATTGGGATGCCTACTGGTGGGAAAATGATGTAATCTATCCAGGCGCAATCACTTCCACTGCTGACTGAGCCATCTTTTTCATAAGCCCATTTGAAGGTATGATTTCCCTCAGAAACTGAATAGTTCTCCTCACCCCACGAAATATCACCTGACCAGCTTCCCTGTTCAGACCCATCAATATAAAATCTCAAATAATCATAACTGCTCTCTGATGAAACCTTCCGATAAAAAGAGATTTCCCCAGAATTAATAATATACAGATTGATTAATAATTCTGATGTCTGGTTATGTGAAATATTTCCCGATTTCGTACAGTAGTTACCATCATAGGCTTCATTACTCACGATAGTCCAATCTTCATTACCATCGAAGTACCAGTCTGAACCAAACTCACCTGACTCAAAACTGATAGCATCAGATTGGTAAAGCTGAAAATCTATGATGTTATTTTCAGATGTCACAGTAATCAACTCGAATATGGTAGCATAACCTTCTGCAAAGACCCGGAAAGTATAAGTATCCTCAAGAACATTTGGTATGATGTAATAACCGTTTTCGTCTGTATAAACCTGCGGGATAGGTGTGTCAACAAGTTTAATAACAGCATTTTCGATTGGATTGCCTGTGTCTCCATCAGTCACAGTTCCACTTACCGATATAGTCTCCGCCTCCTCGAGGAGAACATCTACCACGGTTATATTTCCATCAGTCACATTAATGTTATTAATTATTTGAGAAATATATCCGTAAGAAGTAACCATTATATCGTAGGATTCAGGAAAAATCATACGGTGATAATTTCCCACATCAGGATCAGTAAACACTTCTGAATTATCAAAATCATGATTGATAACAGTAATGGTAGCATCCAGTGGATTTGAATAAATATCAGTTACAATCCCTCTAATCCCGTAGAGACATTCCTCCATATAAAGCAGAAATGAATTTCTATTATAGTCCCAATGTGCCTCCAGTTCTGATTCCGGAAGCAATTTGATATTAGATAATTCAAGTGTCATTTCTCGGCAACCGTGAAAATAATTCATATAATCCTGACGACCCCCATTGATTGTATACCAAGCATAGCCATTGGTGATTCCGTCGTTAAATCCATCCATATAGTTAGGTGGACTATTCTCCTGAGCTGTGTCGGCATAGGTGTGAGACACTTCCTGCCACCAGTCATCATCAGCGTGAAGTTGAGGCCAGGTATCCCATGGATAATTCACTACCTCAGCTCCGCTATGTAAATTTGAAGAAAGGACGAATGAGTGATCTTCAGCTAAATTCATCATAGTGATAGTTTCAGGCTGCCACGTGTTTCCGTCGGGATGATCTCCATCCTCAGGATCAGGAAAATTCCTATTCAGATCAGCTCCATTAGCATTATATCGGGTAGCTCCCCAGACCGTTTGATTCCCGGAAGCATATGTTCCATCGGGATTGGCAAGAGGATTAATCCAGATTTCTACATTATCCACGAGGTTGGTTATTCGAGGGTCTGTTCCATAATTCGATAACAGATAGTCAATCAATCTTAGCATCAATACATATCCAACAAGCTCATCACCATGCATCGTTGAGGTGTACATAAATTCTGGTTCATCTTCCTCCACAGATACATTATCGGAAATCTTTGCAAAAATGATTTCTCGGCCCTCAACAGACATGCCAATGGTTTGAACTACACACAAATCCGGATAATCTGTTTCAAATTGAAAAATCATATCCACATAGGTTTCATAAGTTGGATATGAGTCCCACTCTTTCATCTCATCTTTAGACGTTGCCATTTTGGGTGTAATCAAAGTACTGGGGTTGGGAAGAATTTCATAGTCATACCCAAGTTTCAAAAATTCCAGAAATTCATCTTTATTCGCATATGCAAAGACCTCAAGATCAATAACATTATCAATAGAAATAACTCTTGTTACTTTCTTTAATTCTTCGGGAGAGCTAACTGAAAATTTGAAATATACTTCAGAATGAGGTGGACGTTCTGATTGATGGAATGGTATTACTTCACCAACGGCCGATAGAAATGAAGAAAACAGTAAGATTGTCCCTAAGATAGTATATGTCTTTTGTCTCATACTGAAATGAACTTTAAATACGAGTTTTCATTGAAATACATATTTATAAAATTCACAAAATAACAACTCTCAACAAAGACATTTCTTCCTCTATATTGAAATGTTATCAAAATTGGTATTATTCACAGGATATTGATGGAACCCCCTCCCTCCTAC
>JACNLN010000135.1 GCA_014381485.1 Fidelibacterota bacterium | reverse complement strand
TAAGTAATGGTCTGAGAAAACAGGTCGGCAAATTCTTTGTGTGTGATTCCTTGAATCAGATATTTTTGAAACGCATGAAAAAAACCAAGAATCGCACCGGATTTGCCGGATTCTTCTTCTTTGATTTCCTCGGTAATGATTTCATCCCGTAAAAATCTCGTTCTTTTGGCAAGTTCTGTCGCAAGGTTTTTTGCCGTGTTTACTTTCGGTAAAGAAAAAGAGTAGAATTTTTCCAGAAGATTGAAAAATGCATCTTCATTTTCCACAGGCGGTATGGTTTTGAGTTTTTCAAAAATGTATGGACGGGCAATTTGTACGGTTTTGATCAATTCACCGTTACGATAGAGTCGAAATTCTGTGAAATTGGTCAAAATCAGATTTGGGAATGTATGTCGGTAGCGCTTAAGTTGTTCAGAATTTTCAATCGCATCGAGGTTTTTCAAAGTCAGCGTTTTTGCTTCGATGTATCCGACAATATGCTGTTTTCCGTCCCACACACGAAAATCGGGATTACCTGCTTCAGTCTGCTTTGGTAAGGTTGTGATGTGTGTTTTTGTTTTTCTATGTTCCTCTGCCCACTTTTGGAACAAATCGGAGAGTGTTGCATAGAAACTTTCTTCCCGTGCATCGCCGCAAGAGGTTATATCAGCAATTTGTTTAAGATATTTTTTTATCACTGTTTTTTACTAAACCAGTCAATCATAAGCATGGTTTAAATTTTCAGCATTTTTCGTAGTTTGGGCAATAAATCCGAAATAGGGATAGCAGTTATTTTTTCATCAAGCTGGTAAGTATCATTCCCAGGATATACCACAAACAGGTGAAGCAGATTAAGATCTTGCAAAGCAATACGCATGGACTTTGATATTTTGACAGCATCTGTACATTTTGCTTCAAATCCTATTTTATCTACTCCATTTAGATAAAGCAAATCAAGTTCAGCACCGGCTTGTGTCCTCCAAAAATAGCAATTCCTTTCGCTGAATAGGTTAATAATCTGTTCGTTTACAAAGCCTTCCCAGGAGGTTCCAAGTTTGGGGTGTGCCAACAAATCGTTTTTGGTTTTAACCTTTATTAGATAATGAAAAATACCACTGTCCCTGATAAACACTTTCGGTGATTTGATTTGTCTTTTAGCAATGTTTTCAAACCATGGCGGTAATTGTCTTACCATAAACGCTCCAGTTAAAATATCGACATAACGTTTGGCGGTCATATAAGAAATACCTAAGGAACGGGAAAGATCCGATGCATTCCATACTTGTCCATGACTGTGAGCCAACATAAGCCAGAATCGCTGCATTGTCTGTGGCGAAACATGAATCCCAAACTGGCCTAAATCACGTTCTAAAAAAGTCAAAACAAAATTCTCCCGCCATGCAAAACTATCATCTAAATTATTTGATAAAAATGATCTTGGGAAACCACCTCGAATCCATAACAAATTCATTTTATGACCAATTTCGTCTAGATCAAAACCACCCATGGGTACGAATTCTACACGACCAGCCAATGTTTCAGAAGTATGTCTTATAATATCAGGGGAAGCACTTCCTAAAAGCAGGAACTTCGCAGGTGAATCTTCCCTGTCAGCCAAAACTCTCAGAATTGGAAATAAATTTGGCATTCGCTGAATCTCATCTAAAACAATCAATCCTGTAAGATTCTCCAAAGCCAACATCGGGTTCTCTAATCTTGCTACATCGTTGGGACGTTCCAAGTCAAAGAAATGGCAGGGATCAACGGTTTTAGTAATCATTTTTGCCAGGGTGGTTTTACCACATTGACGTGGACCCATTATGGATACAACGATAGAACGTTTAAGTGCATTTTTCGTTCTTTTAATTAATTTATCTCTTTTTATCATGAATCTCACATTGTATTATACACAATTATTGTGTAATATACAAGGTATTAATACTTAATAATTTTTGTTTTTATCGGTTTCTATAGACCTATTCAACTGGTTCAGCACATTTTCCAGTGTCATTGGAATTTCATTCATTTGAACCCCAATAGCGTGAGTCACAGCATTCGCAATCGCAGCTGCTGTAGGAATAATCGCCGGCTCACCGATTCCTTTGGCGCCCCACGGTCCTTCCGGTTCGGGATCCTCAATAAGGATTGTTTCCACTTCCGCCACATCCATCGCCGTTGGCAAGAGGTATGTGGATAAATTTGGAGTGATTACTTTTCCATTTTCGATTCGGAAATTTTCTGTCAATGCCCATCCAATTCCCTGAGCTGTTCCACCTTCTACCTGTGCCTCCAGTCCTGCCGGATTAATAGCTCTGCCAACATCGTGAGCCGCCCAGATTTTGTTAACCTTCACCTGCCCGGTGAGAGTATCCACACGAACTTTTGCAATATGCGTGGAATAAGAATACGTGAAATACGCTTCTCCCACACCTTTTTCCTGATCATAATTCAGTTCCGGAACGTGCCACCATCCATCTGCAACCATCGGGTGATTACTCACGAAAAGGTGTTCGGTCAGTTCATCAAAAGACAGTGATTCACCCGTTTGTTTTTCTCTCACACGATCATTCTTTATTTCAACCTGTTCCGGTTTGGTCTTCAATAACTCGGCAGCTGCAGATATTAAAACAGGCATCAGCTTTCCCGCAGCATCACGAATGGCATTCCCTGTCATTACGACGACCCGGCTGGCGACCGAAGGACCACTGTCAGGTACTTGGGTTGTGTCTGTAGGTAATACCGAAATTCTTTCAGGTGAAATTCCAAGAGCTTCCGCCGTCATTTGAGTCACCACAGTGAGGGATCCCTGTCCCATCTCCACCAATCCAAAGGATACAAAAACAGAACCATCCCGATGAATCTGAATTTTTGCACCCGATCCATCCATATGCCATCCTGCTGCTCCCAGACAGTTTCCATAATGAGAAGTAGAGATACCTATGCCATCGACATATCTTCCTTCCTTTCTGGGTGCATTTCGATTTTGAGACCAGTCTGCTGAATCCCGAGCACGAATGATGGTTTCTTCTGCTCCCACACTGACGTGTAGTTTGTGCCCTGTTAATGTCTCCTCTCCCGGTTTGAGAATATTCTTCAGTCGAAATTCCACTGGATCCATGTTCAATCTTTCTGCAAGGATGTCCATCATCCTCTCATGACCAAATGTAGCCTGGGGGGAGCCAAATCCCCGAAAAGCCCCTGTGGGAGGAAGATTTGTGTAGAATGAAGTAGAATGAACCTTAATATTGGGAATTACATAGGGACCCATCGCTTGAGCTGTTGCACGATATGAAACAACGGAAGATAAAGTAGCATACGCTCCAGCATTTTCTTCAAGCAGGACTTCAGCTGCAATCAGCCGACCGTCAGATGTGACACCAACCTTGTACTTCATCTGGAACGGATGGCGTTTGCTGGTCAGCTGGACATCGTCGTAGCGATTGTATCCCATTTTCACGGGACGACCCAACCCCTTTGCAGCCAGGGCTGTGCGTGCACAAACTTCTGAGGGGACATCCTCTTTCCCTCCAAAAGCACCGCCAGTGGGAGCCTGGATAACCTTTACATTCCTGTAAGGTAGTCCAAGAACTTTACAAACTGCCTTTTGTACATAAAAGGGACATTGAAGCGAACCATATACCACCATCCTGTCGTTCTCTTCTGGAATTGCGATGCATCCCTGGGGTTCCAGATAGTAATGTTCCTGATACGGCGTTCGAAAGGTCTCTTCTACGATAATATCTGATTCCTGAAATCCTTTTTCTATATCTCCTCTTATCACTTGATGTGTGCAGGCGATGTTATTATCATGGATAAAATTGTCTGTTGCCTGCTTGCTGTCATCAATGGAGAGATACGGTTTCTTTTCCACATATTCAATTCGAACCTTTTTTGATATTAGGAAAGCTGCTTCCGGAGATGTTGTAACCACCAATCCTATTGTATCTCCTATGTAGCGGACGATATCCTTTGCAAGAAGCGGCTGATCTTCAATAATTACTCCCACCTGATTTTCATTAGGAATATCTTCCGCAAAAACACTGCTAATATAATCAGGGTCTGAAATTGCATCCGATTTGTCAATGGATCGAATATTTCCGAAAGGAATAGATGAATAAACTGGAGCGGCAAAGACCATACCCTCCACTTTCATATCTGTGAGAAAGCGGGTTTTTCCGGTTACTTTATCCTCACCGTCCACTCTTGGATGGCGTTTCCTGATGTAGGAAAAACGTTGATTCATCACGGTCTCGCTGTTCTATATCGAGAGGATAAGAAATCCTCTTCTTGGAAATATCTTGTTAAAAGTTAAGCATAATTGACAGTACAATAAATATCATTCGAACAATGACACAAAAGTGAAATTGTTTCCGTCAAACAGACCTTTATCACTCAATTTCAACTCTGGGATTACCAGCAACGCCATGAATGAGAGGGTCATGAATGGTGCACTCAATGTGGAACCAAACGATTTAGCCAGTTTATCCAGTTTAGCATATTTATCTGCAACTTCGTAACTATTCTCACTCGTCATAATTCCCGCTATTGGAAGGGGTAACACCTCTTCAAACTCTTCTGCTACCACGCAGAGTCCACCTTGATTTTTTATGATCACATTTACAGCTTTGCACAATTCATAGTCGCTTGTACCAACAGCGATGATATTATGTGAATCGTGAGCTACGGATGAGGCAATAGCTCCCTTTTTCAGTCCGAAATTTTGAATAAAACCTGTTGCGGGTTTGGCATCTGCATATCGATTAGCCACAGCAATTTTTAAGATATCTCTTTTCAGATTGGATACCACATTCTCATTTTTTATTTCAGGCGAATGATGAACACATTTTGTAACAACCTGACCATCGGTGGCTTGAATGACTTTTATTCTCCCTTTTTCAGCAGGGACAGCAAAATCTTCAACTCTTTTTTCCTGAGTTTGAAAATGGTTGATAGAATCCACTCTCCGGTAAGGAATTTTTGTCTTTCCATTCTCCGCTATTAATTTACCATCCACATACGTTTTCAAGACGGTAAAATCACTAAGGTTATCAACAATAATAAAATCCGCTGGATCATTAACTTGAAGCAAGCCAACATCAAGACCATAGTGCTGAACCGGATTCACACATGCTATTTTCAGAGCTTTCATGATTTCCAGACCGGAATCCAGAGCTTTCTTTACAATTGTATTGAGATGTCCCTTTATAAGATCATCCGGATGCAGGTCGTCACAACAGAACAGGCAGTTATTGAAATGCTCTTCAGTAAGTGGAAAGAGGGTGTCAAAATCTTTGCAGGCAGATCCCTCACGGATTTGAATCTTCATCCCGAAGTTGATTTTTTCCAGAGCCTCTTCATATGTTGTACATTCGTGGTCTGTTGAGATTCCTGCCTCCGCATATTTTCTTGCATCTTCGCCTCTTAATCCGGGGGCGTGACCATCTATCTTTTTGGAATATTTTTTAGCGACCTTTAATTTTTCAACTACCTCCGAATCTTCGTTTAGCACTCCGGGGTAGTTCATAAATTCACCCAAATATTTTATTTCATCCATCTTAAGAAGCTGTTCGATTTCTTTTACTCCCAAAACGGCTCCACTAGTTTCAAAGGTTGTTGCCGGGACACATGAAGGAGCACTGAAATAGAATTTCAGCGGAGAGTTTTTGCCATTTTCTATCATGTATTTTACACCATTTACCCCAAGCACATTGGCAATTTCATGTGGATCAGCAACTACCGCTACGGTGCCGTGGGTAACGGCTATCCGGGCGAATTCTGAGGGTATTAACATCGAACTTTCAATATGAACATGGGAATCAATGAACCCCGGTAAAATATAGACGTCGGAATCAACATCTTCCTGGAGGATCTGTCGGATTCGGCCATTCTTTACGTGGATCTTTCCAGAAAATATTCGGTTATTTAAAACATCAACGATATTACCTGAAACAATGAAATTATAACTCATATTTATTTTCTGCTCTACTTACTCGAAGATTTACTAGGTTCATCATCGATCCGTCGAAAGCCAGACATGATTGTTTCCCCTCCCCCGACAAGTC
>JACNLN010000169.1 GCA_014381485.1 Fidelibacterota bacterium | reverse complement strand
TAATATATACTACACAAGGCATCTCTTAGTTGTTTTCAGTTTTACATACGAGCTCTCCTCCCATTTATGGAAAAATCATTACGAATATTCGCTAACCAATGCTCATACGTGACGCTACGTCCTGCATAAGAGTTGCATACATCAACAACAGACTGTGACCGCGTCCTACCAGAGAGTCTCTCACATAATTAAAAGTCTAGAATATAAATAAATCTTTTTGGACTAATTTGTATCATAGTTAAATTTTAAAAAATAATGCTTGAACCCATTTTAGCTTTTATAGGTCTTATTCTTTCTGCTTTCTTTTCCGGGAGTGAAATCGCCTTTATCCAAGCAAATCCAATACAGGTGGAGGTCTGGAAAAAACAGGGACGGAGGATTGCAGGTAGTACTCATCTTCTTCTCTCCGAACCTGAACGCTATCTCACCACCGTTCTCGTTGGGACAAATATTGCCAACGTTCTAACTTCCTCATTTGCTACCGTTATTTTAATCAGGTCTGGGATTTCTCCCCTGTTGGCTGCTTTTACCATTACAGTCATCATCCTCATCTTTGGCGAGATTGTTCCCAAGGTCATCTTTCGTGACCACGCCACATCCTTGTCAGTAATGATTACCCCACTTATCCGTCTGTTTGAAATTATTCTCACACCATTCGTGAAATTAGTGCAAAGCTATTCCCGATTAATTACCTCCCAGCAGAATCTCACGTCTTCTCATTTATCCCGACAGGAACTGAAGTGGCTTTTCAGGTCTGTGGAGACTTCTGAAGAATATGAAGAAGAAGAAAAAGAAGTTATCACCAACATTTTTGAATTTGGAACTAACCCCGTCTATCTGGCTATGACTCCCAAGTCGGATATTATTGCCATCAGAGAAGATACTTCCATTCAAGAGGTAATGGAAATTTTCATTGATACGGGTTATTCAAAACTCCCTGTATATCAGGATAAGCTGGATGAAATTGTTGGAATTGTTTTTCTCCATGATCTCTTTACCTCTCCTTCTTCCCTGAAGTCTGTTATGAAACCACCAATCTTTATCCTCTCTTCCATCACTGCCAGAGAAGTCCTGGAAGAACTACAACGACAAAATTCCAGTATCGCCATTGTTCAGGACGACAAAGGAAAGACATCCGGACTTGTAACCGTGGAAGATCTGATGGAGGAGATTTTTGGAGAATTCGAGGATGTATTCGATGATACCGGTAGGAAGATTAATCAACTTACCGATGGCAACCTCATTGTAGACAGTCTTGTGGAAATTGATGATTTAAACAGACGCTTCAATTATCAAATTGCTGAAGGGAATTATGAAACCATCGGAGGATTCATTCTCTCAAAACTTGGTAGATTTCCACGAACAGGAGAGATTCTGGATTTTGGAACATTTCGTGTAAGGGTATTAAAGCGGTCACCAAACCGACTTGAAAGACTTCTCCTTTCCCAGAAAAAGGCTTCATAGGTATAATTTCACCGTCTGCCCTCAACATAAGGACACTTGCATTTTTTCTTCAATATCAATGGGGGAAATCCGTATATTTGAGACCAATTTTGAAGGATATCTTACCTGTTGCTAATAACAACTACTTTTTTATAGATGCTCGATAAATACCTCAACGAATTTGCCAATTTTCTCTGGGGAACTCCTTTACTGGTATTGATACTTGGCGGTGGACTGTTTTTCACTATCTATTCACGATTTATTCCATTTCGCTATCTAAAACATGGAGTGGACATCATTCGAGGTAAGTATGATAGCCCGGATGATCCCGGTCAAATTAACCATTTTCAGGCGTTATCCAGTGCTCTTGCCAGTACGGTTGGGATGGGAAACATCAGTGGTGTGGCAGTAGCCATTCAGACAGGTGGTCCAGGCGCTTTATTCTGGATGTGGGTCAGCGCTATCGTAGGGTCTGCTACAAAGTTTTTTACCTGTTCCCTAGCTGTGATGTACAGGGGTAAAGACGATCAAGGAGAGATACAGGGCGGTCCAATGTATGTCATCACCGAAGCTTTAGGAACCCGTTTCCGTCCTCTCTCTCTCCTTTTCAGTGTGGCAGGATTATTTGGCTGTCTTTCATTATTTCAGGCAAATCAGCTCACGCAGATTATCCGGGATGAAATTTTCTCACCATACCAACTTTTTTCTCAAAATCAATTCATCGGAGATTTGACTGTTGGGGTTGTGATTGCAATTCTTGTGTCTCTTGTAATTTTTGGGGGCATCCGGAGAATCGGGCTGGTAGCATCCCGAATGGTACCGGGTATGGTTATCCTGTACCTAATTGCGGGTATTTTCATCATTCTTTACAATATCACCGATATTCCAAACTACATTGCTCTTATTGTGAGAGATGCTTTCACGGGTGAAGCGGTATTAGGAGGTGCAGTAGGAACCGTCATAATTACCGGTATACGAAGAGCTGCTTTTTCAAATGAAGCAGGAATTGGCACGGAAGCTATGGCACATGGAGCTGCTAAAACGAAGGAACCAATCCGTGAAGGGTTGGTAGCAATGATAGGACCCTTCGTGGATACAATTTTAGTATGCAGTATTACAGCAATGGTGATTCTTTCCACCGGGGTGTGGGAAAACTCAGAAGCCAATGGAGTAACGCTGACGACTCAAGCCTTTAATGTGGGACTCCCAGTCTTTGGGAAATATATTTTATTGATCAGTGTTTTAGTGTTCAGTATCTCTACGATGATTGGATATTCGTACTACGGTTCAAAATGCACAGCATTTCTTTTTGGAACAAGATGGAAAAAGTCCTACCGAATATTTTACACGGTTACGCTTATTATAGGCGCAGTAATTTCAATTGATGCGGTTATTAATTTTTTAGACGGAATGTTCGCTCTGATGGCTATTCCAACGGTGATATCAAGTATCATCCTTGCACCGCGTGTCATGAACGCAGCCAGTACTTACTTTGAAAATCTGAAAAGTAAAAAGTCCGCTTAAAGATCAATAGAAGAATGCGAAATATTGTTAATATGGATAATTCATCATACCTTGAGCTACTTGTGGGAAACATATGTTTATTGGTGAGTGGTCCACCTACTTCTGAAGCTTCGGGACGGGTTAATGAATGAATCAGGTCAACTCAGACTGTTCCCGATAAACCACTTGGAATTATGAGATGTTTGTACTAGTTCGATTATGGAAATTTTATTTCCTAAATGAGTTCACTCTGCGTAATTTGATATAGATATGAGAAAACTTGATTTATATCTAGTAAAGCAGTTTTTATCTATTCTTACCGCTTCCATTTGTGCTTTTACCTCCATATTCGTTATTGTGGATCTCATTGAAAATCTTGATAAGTTTATCGATTCTTCAGTCCCCATAACCATCATTTCACAGTACTATCTTTATTACTTCCCCTGGTTCATCAATATTGGTTTACCGATGGGAATGTTAATTGCCACCATTTTCACGTTTGGTCTGATGGCAAAACGAAATGAACTGGTGGCAATGAAATCATCAGGAATCAGTTTGTACCGGATTGCTGTTCCAATCATATTCATCTCCATTATGGTGAGCATGATTTCTTTTTATTTTGATAACCAACTGGTGACGCTGGGTAACCAGAAACGCCGGACGATTGAAAAGGAACACTTGAAAAAACGGGGCAGGAAATATTATCGAGAGCGCAGGAATAACATTTTTCTTCAAAAATCCAATAAATTTCATATTGCTATAGATCGATATCAATCCAAACGAGAAAAGGCTCTCGGAGTGTCTATGCAATTTTTGGAATCTGGCAACCTTTTAAAAAGAATTGATACAAAATGGATGAAATGGGATCCTGAAAAGAGAGCCTGGAATCTTCACATCTATGCCATACGAGAATTCCAACCCGATGGATTTGAATCCAGGGTACGTTTTTCCAATGAAGATACACTTCTGGTTCTGGATTTTACGCCAAAAGATATCTCCCTTGAGGCTATTTCGCCAGAGGAACGTAACTTTGTTCAGTTAAAAGGATTTATTAAGGAATTGAGAAATAATGGTGTAGATACCACTCGGTGGGAAGTAAATCTCCACAACAAGCTTTCATTTGCATTTACCAATCTCATTGTGGTTCTTTTTGGTTTACCTCTTGTGACAGCCCGGACAAAGGGAAGTCTTGCTTTCGGAGCTGGGATGAGTGTATTTGTTATTTTTGGTTATTATGCTTTTATCCGGTTCGGACAAACACTCGGATATAAGGGGATAGTTGAGCCCTTAATGTCTGCCTGGATTGGAAATATCGTATTTTCGGTGGGTGGGATTATATTGATGATATTCTCGAAGAAGTAGCTACTTTCCTCTCCCCTTCAGACCCGTAATCGTTAACCCCATAGAAATTCCAAGTCCTTCCATACTGTGAATCCATAATCCATTTCGGAAAGCGAGGCCAAAATCAAACATTACTGGTCCAAAATACCACCCAAAACCAAGTCCAAATTCTTTAAAATCAGCACCTGCCCAACTGTATCCAATTCTAAGCGGGAACCCGGGAAATCGAGTGAATTCTGCTCCAATAGACCATTTCCATCTTCTCATCAAGTACAGTTTATCTTGAAACCCAGCTACCAGGTCGGAAATGATAAGAATATCCGGATCCACCTGCTTGGATATTCCAAACCGGAGGAGAGATGGATATCGTGTAGAAAAAGGTCTAGCCCGTCCTTCGTCTGTGGTATCTCTCACCACCAATCGAGATGATGTAAAGATATCGTCATAATCCATATCAATCATCTGAACAGCATTGAGACTATCAATCTCAAATTCGTAAACCATCGCCGAGCCATCTACAACCTCTTCCCCTCCAAAAGTAAAGAGTCCATGTTGTTCATCTACCCCTAAAATATCCTTAATTAAAGATGGTTTGTTCCAGGAAATCGTTCCAAAAAGATTAATCATAGACACACCTAATGTCCATCCGTTAAACTCATTTGTTCGGAATCCTATATCAAGCCCAAATCCGCTCCCGCCGATTCCCTGTCGAATAAAATAACGACCACTACCATAAAATGCTGTTGTGTCAGTAACAAGACTAATTTCAGTTGAATCGGGATCAATGCCGAGGTAAAAAAGCCCCTGAAGATATTTCAAAGTAACACCCCATGAAAATTTTTCATACGGTACAGCAAAAGAGAAACCATACTCAGCAAGACCGATTGTTTCAAAATCGAGCGATATATCCATTGACTCTCCCATAGGATTTCCTTCCAGCATGAGCCTAAAAACATCTTCAGGAACACTGAGATCACTTACCATCACAATATCGCTGGTAAAAGCCATATTTCCTGCTGAATAATTCATCACAGGAATCGCCATGTGTGTATCAACGGTTAGATTGAGAGCATGACTGTATGCTAATTCATTAAAAATTTCATTTTTCTTCTCCTGATTATTTCGTTCCAGGTTTACACCGCTTAATCCAGACCACCTTTCCAGAGAGAAAAAATTATTTACAAAACCAAAATTGATGGTTGCCATCTGCCACATAAATGGTTTGTCGAACTGGTAGGCAAGGTTAGCTGGATTAACCCCCACCGCATAAACACCCTCAGCTATGACAGTATAAGATCCTGCCAGAGCTGTCATTCGGGGATCTCGCTTTGCCTGTGGATATAAAAAACTCCACCACATATTCACAAAAATCAAAATTACTATGATGCGTCGTAGACTCATTTCATACTTTCTCAAGTTTCACATATAATTGTACTAAGTAGATAGAAATGCACAGGATGTACGGTATAAGGTATACGGAATAAGGTATAGGGTATAGGGTTAAGGATACAACGAATGGAATGGGGAACACTAGAAACGGTGTTATAATTATTGGAAGATTCAAGTTGATTGTCGAAAATTTCATTTTATTTTCTTCTTTACAAATATAATGTAACCGTTGAGTTTCTGTTTTGCTGATTCGATCAAATCAACACCTTCACTAAATAGTTCTTTATTTATATAATTGAAATCCAAACAGCTAATTAGATGATCTTTTAATTCATAAATAGACGCTCGTGAAATTCTGTAAAATTGAATCCCTTCTTTGTAATGAAATCTACCATAGCCCTC
>JACNLN010000168.1 GCA_014381485.1 Fidelibacterota bacterium | reverse complement strand
TTACTTAATTGTCACAAAAAACAATCTAAAATAGGAGTAGGTAATGGAGAACACACCGGTTTCCTTTCAATTAACTCAAGAGGATATCATCCGATATCGTGAGCAAATCAGTAACACATTATTATCGATGGAGAAGGAAGTTCTCAAGAAAATACCCGGTAAACTTCAGGAATTAATGAGAGTAAAGATCTATTCCACATTTATTGTTGATTTGATCAGGGATGTTGAGCGATTGTATATCCTTCTTACAGAAGTCAATCATATAACAGATGATGTAGAACGGATGATAATATTTGCTCTGAGTTATTTTATCAAAGAGAAAGATGAAATCCCGGATTCTATTGATATATTAGGTTATTTAGATGATGCAGTACTTGTCAGATGGGTAGTAGACGAGATTAAAAAAGAACATCCTGAATATTTTACAAAGCAATAATTAGTGGATCAGGGAAAATCTGGAACCGAAATAGCTATACTTCTTCGTCACTAAATTGCCATTTACATACATTACACCACCACGGCTTTCCCATATACTCCGGTCTATTTTCATTCAAGGTTAATGGGGTGTTACATTTAGGACAATTTTTGTTGGATCGCTCAGCTGGCCATCGGTAATCTGGTTTAAACTTAATACTAGTATTGGTTTTTATTTTTTCTTCCATAAATATAATTTATCATCATCCTTTTGTAAAACAAACGAATAAGATACTCATATGAATTGACAAAAAACAATTCTTGTTATAGGTGAGTAATTGCGGTGGGGAAACTATTTCATCGACAGCACAAACAAAGACAAAAAAATCGCAACAATCACAAGTCCAACCCCTGATTTCACCAACATAGATTGTTTCTGGCCGATCATCTTTTTTTGATAGGGTTCCCACATTAAATTTACCAGAATTGTTGTACCGGGAGTAACGTATACGGTTTGAAATCCCTTACTGACTAATTCCTGAACCTCTCTTTCACTCTTATGCATTTTCAAGACCATTAAATAGTCTGGATGAAAATACGTGATAGAATGTTTTCCTGTTGACAGGGGGATGGGAGATTCTATAGGAGTCTGACCCACGAGCATATCGTCAATAAATATATCCATACCAATGGAATCGCACACAATGGTGATATATCCAGCACTTTCAACGGAATCCGGTATTCCCTCATAGGTAGTTACCCTGGTGGTATCATCCTGGGCGGAAATCCATCGGCTCATCAACAAAAAGAAAATCAAATACGGAATTGTCTTTTTCATAAGAATCTTTATGACTTTGAAAGTTAAAGGTTTTTTTTTAACAGGACTATAGTAAAATTAAACTGTTGTATTGATGGACAAAATAAAGATTAATATAAAAATGAAACATTCATCCCGACCTATCGGGATAAAGAAGGATGAAAGTGTTAAATTGTTTTCGACCAAGATTAACCGCAAAAACACGCGATGTTCACGCTAAGGCGGCAAAGAAAATTTAATTATTCTTAGCGAACTTTGCGGTTAAAAAAGGTGGAGTATTTTCAGGTGAAAAAAGGAAGTTGGTTAAATATTATTAATGTTATCCTGGGAAGAATAGATATATTTTTCTTCATTCTGTTGATTTTTCTCAGTTCTTGTGCTTACTTTAACACATTTTATAACGCACAACAATACTTTAAGGAAGCAGAAAAGGAGGTACAAAAAAGCGAGGATATAACAGATCTAAAAAAACAGACTGTTGATGCATTGCAAAGTACAATTGATAAGTGTAATATAGTTATCGAAAAATATCCTGAAAGTAAATTTAAAGATGATGCTTTATTATTAATGGGTAAAGCACATTTTTATAAGGGAGAATTTTCATCTTCTATGGATATATTAGAGCGGTTAATTAGTGAAGAGGATACATCACCATTGGTTAATGAAGCAGAACTATGGTTATTTCAGTGTAAGTGTAAGCTGCAAAAATCTGATCTTGCTCTTGAGGACACAAGGAAATATTTACAAAGAATTAAAAAGACTAAAAAAGTAGCTGGAAAGAAAGGTCTCTTATCTTTAGGACATAAAATTATCGCCAACATTTTCCTTGAATCGGGTAAGATAGATTCTGCCATTAAACATTATGAATCGTGTATAACATACTTACGTGACAATCAAGAGAAAGCTATTTATTACTACAAAATTGCAGAATTAGCGTTTGATAAGGGGAAATACGATATTGCCGAAAGAAACTATCGTATTGTTATCAACAATTCTAACGATCCAGATTATATTGAGAAATCACATCTTCAGATTATAAAAATATTAAGATTTGGGGAGGAGTGGGAAAAGTCGATAGTAGAGATACAAAATCTAATCACTAATGAAAAATTCAATATGATTAGACCAGATTTATATCTTGAGCTTGCGAAATTATATGAAGCCCGGGGAGAGATTGATATGGCTTTAAGCCGATTATCCAAAATTACTGAGGATTTTCAGAGGTCAGAATTTTCAGCAGAAGCCTACTATCTTTTGGGCATATTAACTTTAAAGATATCAGATGATTTTGATGAAGCCAGGAAATATTATGAATCTGTTGAGAGGGAGAAAAAAAATTCAATATACGCTCCATCAGCAAAAGTGAGAGTCAAAGAAATTGATGCTTTGCTGGAAGTACAACGTGAACTGGATGAGCTATATCAAAAGGTCGAAAATATGAGACTACTTCCAAAGGTGGATGTTAATCAGGTTGTTTCTGATGTTAGTTTAGATACGATGAGATTTGATGAGGATATGACATTAAAAGTGGCTACAATTCCTATGGACACAGTAAGAGTGGATTCTACTCAGATTTACCTTGAAATCGGTGAAAGGTTGTATTCTCTGGGAGAATTACTGGCATTTCATTTTGACCGTTCAGACACTGGACTTGCCGTATTTCGTCGGCTAATCAATGATATCCCTGAAAGTCCAAGAGTAGCCCAAGCAATGTACTCAGTTGCTGCTCTCTACCGACAAAAAGGTGATACTCTTAATGCAATATTGACAGAAGATGAAATTATCGAACAGTATCCGAATTCTGAATATGCAGAAAAAATAGCAGAAGATAGAGGAGAAATAATTCATGATCCCAGTCGGGATCTTTTACGTAAAGCTGAATTGGTTTTGGAATCTGAGCCTGCGAAATCTATCCAAATCTATGAGATGTTGATTGAAAAATATCCGGATTCAAGATTTATTCCCCACGCACTTTACTCGATAGCCTATCAATACGAAACTCGCCTTCTTGATATTGACAGGGCAATTCAATTTTACTCAAAATTAATGGATGATTTTCCGGAGTCTGATCAAGCAAAGTTTTCTGTTAATCAGTATCATAAATTAACTGAAATTCAATCTTCTCTTACTGATACAACTTCAGTTGACTCAAGTGCTGTCAATGAAAATTGAACAAGCAAAAATTATTACAAATAAAAAGATTGCCAGGAGCATCTGGAAAATGGAGATGTTGGCTCCCAATATATACGAAGAACTTCAAGGTCCGGGACAATTTATCAATATTCTGGTAGACGAATCCTGGAACATCCCTCTTCGCAGACCGATGAGTATTGCTGGAGCTAATCGGGATCAATTAACGATTATTTACAAAGTTTTAGGTAGGGGAACCAAACGACTTGTCACCAAATTAAGAGGTGATTTTTTAAACATCTTAGGTCCCATTGGAAATATTTTTAATCAGGATAAGTTCAACAACCATCATCCCATTCTCATCGGAGGCGGGATTGGAATAGCGCCCATTCTCTGGCTACATAACGTTATGAAGGGAGGAAGTTTTCAACACGAACTCATTATTGGTGCAAAGTCAAAAAGTGATCACTTCTTGAAACACCAACCATCCCGTAAAATTTATTTAACGACTGATGATGGTACCCTGGGAATAAAAGGTACAGTTATGAGAGTTCTCCAGCAGGTTGTAAATCAATTGTATGAACCTATGATTGTTGCGTGTGGTCCGGCGGAGATGCTGAAAGTGATCCAAACTTTTTTAATCGATATTAACATTCCCGGACAAATGGCATTGGAAAGTTATATGGCATGCGGTTTGGGTATCTGTCAGGGATGTGTTGTGGAATTAACTCATAGCCATCAGGAAAAACATAGTTTTGGCGAGAAATTCTCTCTTATCTGTCGTGATGGTCCGGTTTATGATATTTCACGAGTAAGGTTTTAAGAATGGCTAATCTCAAAGTATCCATTGGTGGTGTAGAATTTAACAACCCTGTTTTTGTTGCTTCTGGTACCTTTGGTTATGGGAATGATGTTTCTGAGCTGGTTGATGTAAATCAGCTTGGTGCCATAATCACAAAATCTATAACTTTTCATCCCCGGGAAGGAAATCCTCCCCCCAGAATCATTGAAACCCCTTCAGGGATGCTGAACTCCATTGGATTGGCTAATATAGGTGTGGATCAATTCATCAAGGAAATGATTCCCTATTATGCTTCTCTTGAAACGAAGGTAATTGTGAATATTGCTGGAAGTTCGATGGAAGAATATCTGAATGTTTTGGAAAAGGTGGAGAAAGTTGGGGAAAATATTTATGGATACGAAATCAACGTTTCCTGTCCCAATGTAGAGAAGGGAGGAATGGAATTTGGAGTTAATTCTCTAATGACCAGGAATCTTACAGAATTACTGAGAAAAAGGACCGAAAAACTTCTGATTGTAAAACTTTCCCCGAATGTCACAGACATAACTGATATTGCAAAGGGAGCTAAAGAAGGAGGAGCGGACGCAATTTCAGCTATCAACACAGTTATCGGTATGTCAATCGATATTTCTAGTAGAAAGTCAAACCTTGCTACTAAATTTGGAGGGTTGTCAGGACCAGCTATCAAACCCATTGGAATAGCAAATGTTCATAAACTTTCCAGTGCTATTCAAATTCCCGTCATCGGGATTGGGGGGATCACATCGGCAGAAGATGTAGTGGAATATCTTTTGGCGGGAGCAACAGCAGTTCAAATCGGGACAGCGAATTTCAGGGATCCCGGAATTGGAGTGAAAATCATTGCGGAAGTGGATGCCTATTGTGATTCTAATGGATATTATGATATGTCAGAATTAACAGGAGCTCTTGTCAATGATTCGTAAGATGATATTATTACTTAGCATTTTGATGATTTTTAGCTGTGCCTCATCTCCTCGATATGCAGGAAATAAAAAGCCACACAAAAGCAAAGAATCAAAAACTCGTACACGGCACTCTAACACACTAATTGGTTTGGCTTCATACTATGCCGAGGACTTCCATGGAAAATTGACGGCAAATGGAGAAGTTTATGATATGTATGGGTTGACTGCTGCTCATAAAACACTTCCTCTTAATACCATCATCCGGGTAACTAACTTAGAAAATGATAAATCTCTAATTCTTAGAATTAATGATCGAGGTCCGTATGTTAAGGGAAGAATTTTAGACTGTTCCTATGGTGCAGCTGTAAAATTAGGATTTGTTGGTATGGGCACCACAAAAGTAAAGATTGAAGTGATTGAATATGGTGATGATGAATATATGAAACACAGGGAATAATTAAACATATTTTGTGTCAGTATCGGAACCGGTAAATTAGATAAAACTTAACACAAAAAATTAATGGGGTATCTTATACGGGAATTTAACAAATAATTCCCTCAAGGTAGGGATAGATATTCTTAATGTTCCAAGGTCATAAAGAAGTTTGCCCCTTTTCTTGATTGTATTCAAATCAAAAAAATATTATCCTTTATGATTACCATAATAATGCTGTGTTATTCTTATCTTCTAATACCTTTCTATAATGTTCATAGTTGTAGTAGCGTTGTGACCGTGGGGTCTCTCCCGAAGGGTCCTCCTTGACAGGAGGAATCCCCCCTACTCTCCACTACTATATTATTTTGTCCATATTCTCGAGAGTCAAAAGTTGTTTTCCTGCCACATAGGTATTTATTGTAGTTTCTTTTGGCATTTAATCTTTATCTGTGTAAACTATAAAAAATAGAAGACTTTTGTATTATTCAGATTTTATATTTAATATTAGTTTTTCGTAACGTCTGAAGTTGGTAACTTACTTAAACATCCAATTTATCTCTATATAAAGGAG
>JACNLN010000104.1 GCA_014381485.1 Fidelibacterota bacterium | reverse complement strand
CGTCATCATTCTGAACAGATACCGATCCGACTAATATTACCGGGGCGTAGGCAGTCATAGACAAACCATTCTCAAATTCCCAGGTGTCCTCAATTGCGGTAATTACTACATTAAAACTGAAAGGATGGTTGTCAGGAACATTATTAGCTACAATGAATGAAAAAGCGTCAGAAACGGTAACAACTTCATCCGCAGCGATAAACCCGACCGATTCCTCTGCATCGGTCAATGAGATATAGGAATCATCAGTTGAAATAGTGGCTACAACATCATTTGCTGAATCCACTCCGACATTCGAGAAATCAACGCTAACATTGACAGTTTCCCCAAACTCAATAACTCCATCACCACCGGCATTCACAGAAAAATCACTAATTATGATATACGGACCCTCAGGAGCAATCACCGTAACAGGTTCAATTGTTGTGATTTTGTTGAATGCGGATACTGTCAAAGTCAGTTCGGTAGGTGCGGTAGGAGGATTATCCAGAACAAGGGTTATATCTCCAGTTTCATCTGTGTATCCAGAAGCAAGAAGAATTCCTCCTTCAGAAAGAGCTACGAGAGCATCTTCAACCCCTGTTGAGACAGAATAGCTATTTGTACCAATAAACAGGGTTCCAATATGGGAAATATTGATAGCTTCGGGGGTATCAGTTCTAACCTGCAAAGAAGCATCTCCGAAAATAGTCCAATTGGCAATCTCAACATTGCCATAAACATCAACCATATTACAGGAGCCGTTAAACCAAAGTCCCCCAATTGTATTTTTTTGTTCCAATGGTTCATCATTAGAATAATCCCAACCTACTAGTAAATCAATGGCGTGGTCTTGAGATCTCATCGGAGGAGACCAGCTCTGACTGATACTGGAGGCATACATAGCAATAGCTCCTGTCGGAGCACCGGTAGAACCATTTGTAGCTCTAAGCCAGGCTTCTGCAAAACACGTCCCATAATTGTTAAATTCACCATTGTTACATGCAACCGAACTGATGAAGGGAAGCATATAATCATTTGTAAGGCCATTAACATCGGAATTATTCAAAGGAGCTCCATTCCCCCAGGATGTTGGTGAACCGTGACCCGTATAGTTCACAATTCCCCGACCTTCATTGAGAGCATTGATGCCATCAGTTACAGACCCAAAAGGATCGTAAATTTGATCCACCTCAGTGTAAGTAAAATTAAGTAATTTCATACGAATATTATCCTCATGCTCATCATCTGTTTCACCATCATCTCCGGGACCTTGATTAGATGCAATGCCAGTGCCTTTATGTAACCATTCGCCATCAACAATATCTCGCTCATAGTGAACCGTTCTTTCCACCTGCGTTTCTACCTCACTGATATTCTGAGCAGAAAATCTCCCGATAAATATTTCAGGATAAACATCATTTCCCTCAAGAAATGCATAACTGGGATCAGAAGCGCTACCACTGGCTGATAGTGTTGGAACTTGAGCTGCATCTCCTACAAGCTGAACAAAAGTCATACCATCACCGATATCGTATTGTTCCTGTATAAAAGCTTTGATAGAATAAGCTGTACCACCAACTTCAGAACCATCAACGTCATAGATATTACACTGAATACCTTTCTGATTTTTCCAGTCCACATAAGGTTGAACTTCCTCCATAAATGATCCATAAGAAATCACAATAATTCTGCCATGTTCATCGATTGATTCATAACGGGTCATATCAAAATTGATAAAGTGACTGCTGTATATTCCCTCAAAATATTTATTGTATCTATCAGTCTTGCGATATTTTACATTAACATCGCCAATACCAATTGTATTGATCTCAAAAATAAGATGAGTATAAACACGAAGTGTTTGAGTAACCGGGTTGTATAAAAATGGATAAGCTGTTACCGTTATCCCCCGAAAATCTCTTAAGATGTAAGGAGTACCAAGTTCTCCAACAGTTACTGGATAAAATACATTCTTCTGATAAACATCTGAAAAAGTGTACGGTACATCATCCGGGTTCACAGAACGGGAAATCAATCCTTTAGAGGAGGCTACCGGCATCTGATATTCAACATATTCTTTCTCAACAATACTTACTCTGACTTTCGCATCATCCGGTATGATAATACTGCGGGTAATTTTTGGTAGTTCCGGTGCTCCTTTTTCAAATGTTACAGCCTCACCAGCCAGGTACAACCGGTAATAGAGCTTTCCATTAATATCAACCGGGAATCGTTCGAATCTACCAAAATTGTATTCTATCACCGTCTGTTGATCATTTGATGTGATAACGTCAAGGGTAAATTCACTATTATTGATGACAATCTCTTCACCGAAAGAAAAAGATGCCATAAAAATTACTGACAACAGGATGTTTATAATTTTCCTCATTGAAGACTCCTTTCCATTAATTTATTGAACTTTAAACATAATTTATTTTATTTAGATTTAAAAACAATAAATCTTCATTATTTTAAAATCAACATCTTTTTTACACTAGAGAAATCACCCGCTTTGATCGAAAAGATATAAACCCCACTGGCAACAGATTGACCATTCATATTCCTACCATCCCATTTCACTTCATAATACCCCGCAGTTCTGTTTCTGGATACGAGTTCAGTTATCTTTTGCCCTCTCATATTAAATATCTTAATCGTAATATACGAATCCACAGGTAATTCATATTTGATCGTCGTCACAGCATTAAATGGATTTGGATAATTTTGATGAAGAGTAAATTCTGTTGGGAGTTCTGAAAAAACAGGACTACTCTTAACCTTGTTTAATATGAGTTCTTCAACTGACTCGTTAAATATAACTTCTCCAGAATCGATTAGAACATATACCTTGTTAGTCACCGGATTTTCCAGAAACCACTCCATATCTTCCTCAATTTCATTTACTATGGTATACGATAATGTGAGTGGGTAGTTACTGTTGTTAATCTCAATCTCACCAGAAGTATCACTGTAAAGCCAGTCCCCACTGAAACGAATATCAAACCCTGAGAGAGGTTTAGGAGGTAAGCTGTAACTTAAGCGCTCCATTTCCGCTAAAGGGATACCAAAATATAATGTAACTTTATGATTTTCTGAATTTTCAAACCTCAGTCGGTTAGCATTCCCAGTACGGTTAACAAAATAAGTGTCTATTTTATTCATTGAACTATTGCTGGATATAGTTATTTCACCGTCAGCAATAGCTCTAATCCAGTAACCTCTGCCAGGTTCGATCTCCGTCACAAGATGATAATAATTATCAAAACCATAGAGCGTGTTTGGAATTATCACTTCATTAGGATCATCAATATTGTTTATGGAAACAGCTGACGATATCCCCGAAACCATATTCCACCCTTCAGTCAGATTTATGGTAAGCTCATCAATAACCTGTCCCGTGATAGTAGCAGTTCCGGTATCATCAAATAGTAACCAGTAACCTGTACCCGTGGAAAGTTCCGTCTCCAATACATAGTTTCCACTGTAAGAATACAATGTGTTTTCTGTAGCAGTTGGGAAAATTGTCATATAGTTAGCATTGTCAACTTCCAATGGTAATCCAACCATATTCCAACCGGCATTGTATTCAAGTGTGATTTCTTGAGGTGGTATTTCCAGTGGTGGAAGAGTAATATAATCTATCCAAGCACAATCATATCCTTCATCCACATAACCATCCTTTCGATATCTCCACTCAAAGGTGTGTGTACCAGAACTAACAGGAAATATCTCTTCACTCCAATCCACCTCACCATCCCAGCGACCTACTTCTTCACCATCAATGAAAAAAGAAAAGTAGTCCCAATTATCATCGGGATCATCTTCGCATGATACTTTTTTCCAAAAACTGATTTCACCAGTCGACGTCACATCCAACTCCAGGAATAACGAAGATGTTTGCCATTCACCAATCTCTCCCGATTGTGCAGAATAAATGCCATCATAAGCTGTGCTGTTATCTATCACCCATTCTTCGTCACCACCGAAAACCCAGTCAGTACCAAACTCACCAGACTCAAAACTAATAGCATTAGATTCATAAAGTTGAAAATTAAAAATTGTATTTTCAAAAGTCACCGTTATAGACTGGACGATAGATGTATATCCTTCAGCAGTTATTCTAACATCATAAGTGCCTGTTGCTACATTTGAAAACTGAAATTCCCCATTTTCATCAGTTGTATCGGGAGCTAATGGTGTTGATATAATCTCCAATACTGCGCCGGGTATAGGCTGATATGAATTTGCATCCGTTACAGTCCCAGAAATGGAAACCCACTCAGATGGATTTAATGCAACATCTATAACCGTTTGACTTTCAGAATTGATTACAACTTCCGACATCTCAACAGATTCATATCCATAGAGAGAATAAGTAATATCGTAAGTTCCGGTCTGTAGAAGTCGGTAATATCTTCCAAATTGTTCGTCGCTTTGATATGGATATCGGAAACTGCCACTGTTATCAATTCCATCAATGAAAATTTCAGCAACGATTGGCTCACCCGTCTCAGCATCTGTGATATGGCCGGTTAAGGTTTGGATATTTACCCGATCTAATAAAATCATCGCTGCTTCAATGTTATCTTCACAAATGTCATCAACCTGATAGGCAGGAGGAATGAATTCTATTCCCAGTTCAATTGTAAATGAAAAAGTTCCATGAACACCATAGGAATAATCATCGGTAGTTCCCATACAGGGATAAAGCTCCAAACTCTGCTGAGGTGTGTAATAACCACCGCCTTCAGCAGGAATCGTTACCGCCATTTCTGTCGCCAGTTCCTCCAAAGCGTCGTGATCAGGAGCAACAGCCCCGTACTGATATCCAAAAGGGAACAGAACCAGTTCACTGTAACTATGATAGGTGATTCCGGTCACAAAGTGGTGTGATTCGAGTAGCCCTTTCATGGCATAAATTTCCGGCTCAGACCAAGGTTCTGGACCGTGATATACGGGAGAGTCCCAATTATCTGATGTTCCCACAGGTCCCCATTGGAATCCGTAATTGCGATTGGGATCCACACCATCGATTCCATATCCATACCAGTAATCCGTGTCAAACTGACCATTCTCGTTGTTATCACGAATGTTTTTCCGCCACCATAGATCAATCTGCTCGGTGACAATACGGTGACCATTAGGATTCACCAGAGGAATGAACCAGATCTGAGAATTGTTTACGTTACCAGTAATAGTATCATCAACACCATAATTCTCCAGTATGTGATTCAAGACAGCCATAACCACTTCCAGGCTGATGGGCTCCCTGGCATGATGGACTCCCATATAGTAAACTGACGCTTCATCCTCTTCCACCTCTACATTATCAGATACTTTTAAAGCCCAAATTTCATGATAATAGTCATCATAATTGGAATTACCGTTATCGGAGTATTCCTTTCCCCAACTCTCACCAATATCATATAATTTACAGATATCCGGATAATCATTTTCAATCTGTTCAAGTTCACCAATAAGATCCTCATAGTCTCGATATCCTGTAAGGTCGCGATCTGTTCTCATTTTCAGGTGCTTTCTCAACCGATCCTCTATCTGAGTAATCTGAACATCAAAACCTCGCTTGAGTAAGTCCTTATATTCTGACCGGGTCACAACAAGATCAAAAAATTCACCGGGTTTATAGGCAGCGATATCATACTTTTCAGGAGGGAATTCTTCCAGAATTGTTTTATCAGGAGCAGTGAACCTGACGACCATTCTTTCTTCAATTGGAGTAACAATTCCAACAATGAGGAATAATAGAGGAAAGATCAGTCTATACCTCAAACCTATATTATCTTTCATAAAGAATTATTTTATTTAAATGGATATACAAACTATACAAACCTCGTTACTTGAGTAGGATCATCTTACGGGTCTGTGTGAAATCACCTGCCTTTATTTGATACAGATAAATCCCCGCACCCACAGGCTTACCGAAACTGTCGGTAGCATCCCAAATTGCCGTATGATAACCACTCACCAGTTCACCACTCACCAGTTCTTTTACCTGACGTCCCATAATGTCATAAACGACGATTGAAACGTGACTTTCTTCCGGTAATTCATAACGAATTGTCGTCACAGGATTAAATGGGTTAGGATAGTTCTGAT
>JACNLN010000198.1 GCA_014381485.1 Fidelibacterota bacterium | reverse complement strand
AATATTTCAGAAGGATATTCAAGAGGAACCGGAAAGGACAGAGCAAGATTTTATGAATATTCACTTGGTTCTGCCCGTGAAGCACGAGACTGGTTTTACAAAGGGCGTTATATCCTTGGAGAAAAAATAATTGAACACCGTTTTTTAATCATTACCGAAATAATCAAACTTTTGCTCACAATGGTCCCTGATCAGAGAAATTATTCTGTTAATGAGCCCGATTCAGAGTATGATACTTTAATAAAAGAAGCTCCAATAATTACTACCAAGGATTGAATAACGACTCAATCAATTACAATCAACCCATTAAATAATTACACATTACGCATTAAATAATTACATCATTATGTTAAAAATTAAAGACTTACATGTTAGTATTGACGGTAAAGAAATCCTGAAGGGAATCAACCTGACAGTGAATGCCGGTGAAATGCACGCAATAATGGGTCGAAACGGTTCAGGAAAGAGTACACTTGCTCAGGCAATCGCAGGACGGGATAGATATGAAGTAACTTCTGGTGAAATCATTTATAATGGACAAAATCTTCTCAATATGAATCCTGAAGAGAGGGCTCTGGAGGGTATTTTTATGTCATTTCAATATCCCGTGGTGATTCCCGGAGTTAATAATACCTACTTTTTGAAATCTGCCTTAAATGCTGTCAGAAAACACAGAGGGGAGCCAGAATTGGATGCTATGGATTTTCTGTCTCTCATCAAAAAGAAAATAAAAGCCGTTGATATTGATGAAAAGTACCTCCATAGGGGCGTAAATGACGGTTTCTCGGGTGGCGAAAAAAAACGGAATGAAATTCTCCAGATGATCACCCTTGAGCCGTCTATGGCTATTCTGGATGAGACAGATTCCGGCCTCGATATTGACGCCCTGAAAATCGTGGCAAATGGTGTCAATAATTTCCGTAACCCGGAAAGAGCATTTCTCGTTATCACCCACTATCAGCGAATATTAAAGTACATAGTACCAGACAAAATCCACGTCTTGATGGACGGCAAAATTGTTATGTCTGGTGGAAATGACTTAGCCTACAAACTGGAAGAAAAAGGGTATGGTTGGATTGAAAAAACGGTAGGAACCTCCTAATAGAATCATGACCGGTAAAAGTTCCCGCAATCAAAGAACTATTATGAACCATTACAAATCCACATTTCGTGAGGGGGAAAAACGTTTTTTACATCAGCGTCAATTTATTCATCTATTATGTAAAGATGCTTTTAATCAATTTATGGAAATGGGATTTCCAACCACCCGCACAGAAGCGTGGCGAAGCACTAATGTGTCATCTCTAGTAAAAATTCCTTTTACCCTGCCCAATGGAGAAGGTGGTACCATCAACAAAAAATTTCTGGATCCTTACCTCCTGCAAAATTCTCACCGAATTGTCATTATAAACGGTAAAATTTCATCAACGCTATCTGACTTTGACCGCCTATCAGATTCCGTGACAATCCAGTCTCTCTCTGCTGCCATACAGGAATCACCTGAACTATTAGAACGTCATCTTGGAAAGTACGCCAATTTTGTTGAACACCCCTTTGTTGCACTAAACAGTGCATTTCTATCTGATGGACTTTTTTTGCTCATAAAAAGGGGGCAAACTATCGAGGTTCCTATTCACCTGATATTTCTATCTGCTCCATCGAAACAAAATACAATTTTTCATTGGAGAAATCTCATTCTGACAGATAAAGAAAGTAATGTTACCCTTATCGAGCATTATATTGGATCAGAAGGTTGTCGTTATTTTTCAAATGGGGTAACTGAAATAGTCAGTGAGGAAAATGCCACGCTTCAACACATTAAAATACAACAGGAATCACACGACTCATATCACATTTCCACCACCCAGATTCAACAAATGACCAACAGTCAGATTTCGTCTCATCACATAACAATTGGCGCCAACCTGACCCGCAATGATGTGAATGTGGTGCTTTCAGGAGAAGGAACTAATTGCTCTGTAAATGGTTTGACTCTTTCTAAAGAAAAGCAGCACATGGATAATCACACTATGATTGAGCATGTAAAACCTAATTGTATTAGCAGAGAACTGTACAAGGGTATTTATGATGATCATTCGCATGGAGTTTTCAATGGACGTATAATCGTTCATAAAAATGCACAGAAAACGGATGCTAAACAAACGAATCGAAACCTGATATTGTCAACTAATGCTAAGGCAAATTCCAACCCCCAGTTGGAGATCCACGCCGATGATGTAAAATGCAGCCATGGATCATCCACTGGAGAATTGGATGAAGAGGCTCTTTTTTATCTCCGCTCAAGAGGAATCAATCTCAATGAAGCTATAAAAATTCTTATCAACGGATTTGCGAATGAGGTTATTGATCGAATTAATGTTACGCCGTTAAAGGATAGACTTAATCACCTTTTATTGGAATGGTTATCAACAAACAGGAGTAAAACATAATGGAAGACTTGAGAGAACTTTATCAACAGCTGATACTGGATCACAGTCAGAACCCAAAAAATTTTCACGAGATGGAACACCCTACCCACACGGCTGAAGGAGATAATCCCCTCTGTGGCGATGAAGTGACGGTGTATCTGAAAGTTGAGGATGACGTCATCAAGGATGTCAGTTTTGTGGGGTCCGGTTGTGCCATCTCCAAAGCCTCATCATCTATTATGACCGAAACTCTGAAGGGAAAAACCATTGAAGAGGCACACACGATCTTCGATTTATTCCATAGGATGATTACTACAGGTGAAACCGACTCTGCTCAAGAAGAAAAGATGGCGGTGCTGGCAGGTGTTCACAAGTTCCCTTCCAGAGTTAAATGTGCGATGTTAGCCTGGCACTCAGCGATCGGCGCCATAGATAAAAAGGAAGAAACTGTATCAACAGAATAAATTTATTGTCCAAGAATTTTCACTTAACCAATACTGTATTGATAATTTGATGGAAGCACACGAAACTGTAACTTTTACTCGAGATTGTGAAGCCACCCGAATACCAGATGGAACAAAGATCACAATTCTAAAGGGTGAAGAGGCTTTAATTACCCAGGCATTGGGTGGGAGCTATACCTTACTCATCAGGGGGAATCTCTTTAGACTTGAGGGAAAGGATGGTAATGCCATCGGGAAAGAGTCTGAGGCTCAGCCGTTGGAAACTGTAAGAGGACGTAATGATCTTGATAAGACAGTCTGGAAAGTGATGAAAACATGTTACGATCCTGAAATTCCTATTAATATTGTGGATCTGGGTTTAATATATTCTTGTGACATTTTTCCACTGGAAAATGGCGGTACAAGAGTAGAAGTGAAGATGACCCTCACAGCTCCGGGCTGTGGAATGGGTGGCATTCTGAGTGAAGAAGTCAGAAGCAAACTTTGTAGTATCTCGGAAGTGTCAGAATGTGATGTCAGGCTTGTATTTGAGCCTCAATGGAATCGAGATATGATGTCAGAAGCAGCAAAACTACAATTGGGGATATTATGAACACATTTAATATCGACAACATCCGGCAGGATTTTCCTGCTTTGAATCAACTCAATCGAAACAGACCGCTGGTGTACTTAGATAACGCAGCCACGACACAGAAACCGAATCAGGTCATTGATGTTATCAGTACTTTTTACAGAACCAGTAACGCAAACGTTCACCGTGGTATTTATGAGATAAGTGAGAGAGCCACAGAAGCATTTGAATCTGCCCGTCAGAAAGCTGCAGATTTCATACATGCTGAGGATTCCTCTTCCATTATTTTTACTCGTGGAACGACAGAGGCTATCAATCTTGTAGCTTACGCTTGGGGATTACATAATCTCAGTCCAGGGGATGAGATTCTTGTAACAGAAATGGAACATCATAGCAACATTATCCCGTGGCAACTAATAGCCCGCAAAACTGGATCAATACTACGGTATATACCGATCAATGAAGATGGTACGTTAAATTTGGAAAATTCTGATATATTTTTTACGTCAAAGACAAAAATAGTGGCTGTTATCCACCAATCCAATGTCCTTGGAACCATAAATCCTGTCAAGGAGATCATTCAGCAAGCTAAACAAGTAGGAGCAATCAGTCTGGTGGATGGCGCTCAAAGCACCCCGCATTTTAAGGTAGATGTTCAGGAAATTGGATGTGATTTCTTCGCTTTTTCAGGTCATAAAATGGTCGGACCCACTGGAGTGGGGGTTTTGTACGGTAAACGCGAGCTATTAGAATCTATGGAACCATTCCAGGGAGGAGGTGAGATGATCAAGAGTGTCACTTTTGAGGAATCTACCTGGAATGATGTACCGTGGAAATTCGAAGCGGGCACTCCCAATATCGCCCAAGCCATTGGTCTTGGCGCTGCAATAGATTATCTTAATGATATCGGCATTGATCAGATTCATACCTATGAACAGGAACTGACCGAATACGCCCTTGATATACTGGAGAAAATTCCTGGTATCCAAATTTACGGACAGGCACCTAATAGAGGTGCCGTCATCAGCTTCAATGTTGATGGTGTTCATCCCCATGATATGGTACAATTCTTAGACCAGGATGGAATTGCTGTACGCGGTGGACATCATTGTGCTCAACCCATTATGAAAAAGTTTAATGTAAGCGCTACAACTCGAGCCAGCTTTTACCTCTACAATACCAGAGATGAAATAGATCATCTGGTTGAAAGCATTAATAAAACTGCTTCTTTTTTAAGAAGATGAAAAAGTCCAAAAAAATCTATCTCGATTACAATGCCACCACGCCAATGGACCCGGGGGTTCTTGAAGCGATGATACCCTATTTCACGGAGAAGTTTGGCAATCCAGCCAGTCACACGCACTCTTTTGGATGGGAAGCAGAAGAGGCTGTGAGTAACGTCCGGATAACCATCGCGAAAGAATTGAATGCTAACAGCCGTGAAATTATCTTCACCAGCGGCGCAACAGAATCTCTAAACCTTGCTATCAAAGGATTATGCCAATCTTATTCAGATGAAAAGAAAAACCACATTATCACCAGTGTCATCGAACACAGAGCTGTCCTCGATACGTGCAAGGAAATGGATAAACGGAGTTGGAAGATAACCTGCCTTCCGGTTGAAAAAGATGGCTTGATTAATCTACAATCTCTCGAAAAAGCCCTTCGTGATGACACGTTGCTTGTGGTTCTTATGCATGCCAACAACGAGATTGGCACGATTAATCCCATCAAAGAAATTGGAATGACCTGCAAGAAGAGGGGGGTCTTTTTTGCTGTGGATGCGGCTCAATCTTTCGGTAAGCTTCCTATTAATGTACAAGAAATGGGGATTGATCTTTTGGCTGTATCCGGACACAAAATTTATGGACCAAAAGGAATCGGTTTTCTCTATGTAAGAATGAAGAATCCACAAGTTCGATTAAAGGCACAAATTGATGGTGGCGGTCAGGAACAGGGATTACGATCCGGGACTCTTGCGGTGCCATTGATTGTGGGACTTGGAAAAGCAACAGAGCTTTGTATAAAAGAGCGTAAAACCGAGAATCCCCGATTAGAAACCCTGAGAGATAAGCTTTTTAAGGGGATTTGTGATGTCTTCCCGGATACCATCCTGAATGGAAGTTTAGAATCCCGTCTCCCCAATAACCTTAACATTTGTTTTCCAAATATAGAAGGAGAAGCTCTGGTAATGAGCCTATCAGATATTGCCTGCTCCACGGGGTCTGCCTGTACCAGAACGGCTTTTAAACCATCACACGTCATCTCAGCATTAGGCGTCAACGATGAACTTGCCCGCTCCGCTGTCCGGTTCAGTTTGGGGCGCTTCACCAGCGAGGAAGAAATCAATATTGCCCTTGAACAGATCATAAACGGTGTGGAACGATTAAGACAATTAAGATTGAAATAATGAATTCACCAACTACCAAATATCACAAAATGAAAGGAAATGAACTATGGCTATTTCAAAAGATGAAGTCATTGATGTAATAAAACAGTGTTATGATCCCGAAATTCCCATTGATCTCTGGAATCTGGGACTCATCTATGATATCAAGATTGAAGATGCGGGTGATTTGTCCAATGTCAATATTGTGATGTCCCTTACCACACCCGGTTGTGCAATGGCAAGGTACATGGCTGATGATAT
>JACNLN010000167.1 GCA_014381485.1 Fidelibacterota bacterium | reverse complement strand
ATTGCAAACATTGCGGAGAACATAATCATTATTGGTCGAGACAATGCCAACACTGCGGTAAAGAGCTATAGATCAACATTGTTTTTAAGGGCATTGATTTCAGCCGTTGGGAATTAGGGCAAAAAAAGCCTATCACTTTACCTGGAAGTTCTGAGTTTAATTTTTATGAACCCGTTACTTATCTTGGATTTTCTTCAATATGGCTGTAATTTTTTACCCATTTATTGATTAATATTTATATGAATTTGAGAGGATAATCAACCATGAAAATCTGTGTATTAGTCAAACAAGTTCCCGGACCTGACTCTCCCCTTCTTATTAGCGACGACAAAAAATGGATACAGGAAGAAGAGATCGATTACGCTATGAACGAAAGTGATTCATACGCTCTTGAGGAAGCACTTCAGATAAAAGAGAGATTGGGTGAAGGAGAGGTAGTAGCGGCCAGCCTTGGACCAGATCGGGTTCAAAAAACAATTCGAGAAGCTCTGGCAAAGGGGGCCGACCGAGGAATTCACGTAAAGGATGATTATCCTTCTACTGATTCGTATGTCATTGCTGGCCAATTTGCCTTAGCTCTGAAAGAGGAAAATTTTGATTTGATTCTTTCTGGGCTTCAATCGGACGATACAGGAATGGGGCAGACCGGACTGATGCTTGGGGAATTTCTGGGTATGTCCACTTCGACTCTTGTGATGGAAACGGATATTTCTGAGGGAAAACTAAGAGTGAAAAAAGAGTTGGAAGCCGGCTGGTTTCAGTGGGTATCCATGGATCTGCCCGCCTGCATCACCATTCAATCGGGCTTAAATACGCCCCGGTATCCCTCACTTCGTGGAATTATGGGGGCAAAGAAAAAGGAAATCAAGGTTATGGAGTCAACTCCTCAAGGTGAACTCCTGCAGAGCCTTGAAAAAATCTACGTTCCCAAGAAGACAAAGTTAACTGAAATGATTGAAGGCGACACGGATCAGGTCGTAGCCAAACTCGTTGATGTTCTGAAACGCGATATTAAAGTTTTATAAAGTTCACCACTAAGACACAAAGACAATGAAAATTTATCCTAAACTTCCACAGCGGTCAGAGGAATTAGGAAAAATGATTGTTGAAGCGGCATATCAAGTTCATAAAAATATTGGACCTGGATTACTTGAGTCCATTTACGAAAAATGCCTGATATACGAACTAAAAAAAATGGGTTTGACTGTTGAAAGTCAGGTTGAGATTCCGTTCAGTTATAATGGTAAAAATATCAATATATCTTTGCGGCTGGATATACTGGTAGAAAAATCCGTTATAATTGAAGCAAAATCAGTTGAATCAATACTTCCGGTTCACAAAGCTCAACTTATATCTTATTTGAAACTAACGAATAATAGACTCGGTTTTCTTATCAATTTTAATGTTCCATTGATAAAGGAAGGTATTCATCGTTTTGTTAATTAAGAATAACTTTGTGCCTTTGTGGTAAAAAAATAGGAGCACACTATGGATATCCTAATTATTTTTGAGCATTCAAATGGTAAAATTCACCGTATGAGCTGGGAAGCTGTTGCTGCTGGACAATCGTTGGCAAAAGATCTAGGGCTTACCACAGCAATTCTTATTCTCGGTTCCAATGTCAGCGAACTGGCGGAAGAGGCATCTAAAAAGAATGTAGACGAAGTTCTTGTGGCAGATCACCCACTTCTCGAAAGATACAGCTCAGATGGCTACTCTGTCGCTCTCAAGCAGATTATTACCGATGAATCACCCACTTATGTTATTATGGGGCATACCTATATGGTGCGCGATTTTCTGCCGCGAGTGAGCGTAGCTCTCAAGAAACCACTGCTTTGTGATCTGACCGGATATTATATGGAAAATGGGAATTCAGTTTTCACGAGACAATTATTCCAGGGAAAAATAACGTCTGATATCCTACCCAACGGTGAACCGCCTTATCTCCTCACATTTCAGTCAGCTGCCTTCCAGGAAGATGCTGTTGTGGACGGTTCGGGAGCTTCCGTGAGAAACATAGATGTAAATCTTGATAAATCTATGATCCGAAGCCAGTACGAAGAACCTTTCCAGGGGGAGGTTGGTGGTGTTGACCTGACCGCTGCCGAGTTAATCGTTACCATAGGCAGGGGTATCGGAAAAGAAGAAAATATAAATATGGTAAAGGAACTCGGTGATACTCTTGGTGCACAACTTGGTGCCTCCCGACCCGTTGTGGATGCGGAATGGTTACCAACAGCTCATCAAGTGGGGAGTTCCGGTCAGACTGTTTCACCCAAATTATATCTTGCTCTTGGTATCTCTGGTGCTATCCAGCATGTGGTGGGAATGAAAGGATCAAAAAATATTGTTGCCATTAACAAAGACCCCGACGCTCCCATTTTTGAGCTCGCTGACTATGGCATCATTGGTGATATTATTGAGATTATCCCAAAGCTGACAGAAGCAATAAAAAACGCAAAAGCTTAATTCTTCTTAATCTCATTAATTCATTAGCCGCTCTCACGGGGACTCCGTGGAGCAAGTTCACGAAGTTACACGAATGATAAAACGAAATTGGAAACCCGAAACTTGAAATTAGAACGCTGACACTGTATTGAGCCGTTGTATTGAGCCTGTCGAAATATGAACGCAGATTTTCAAGATTATAACATTTTATCAGTAAATCCTGTAAACTGCGTCCCGTAACAAATGAGAATTTGAAATTGGAAAGCGTAGAGCCAAGAGCATCGAGCCCAATAACCAGTAACCAATAACCATTCACCAGCTACCAATACATTGTGCCCTGTGGAGCGGATCATTTCTACTTTCCATATTCATAAGGAGGAGTACAATCAGTCAAAAGCCTCACAGGTACGTCAGAGCCTGACACAATGATGGAACGAAGTGTCCCAAAAGGACTCACATTGGAGGAATTATTGTGGAAAGTGCAAATGGCTATTAAGGGACATCTATAGTATTAAAATGATTTCGCTACGCTACATCATTTTACTCCAAAACACCAAAATACTTTATTTAAGGAGTGAAACATATGTCTGAAACATCTCACCCCGTTCCGCTTATCTTCTACCTGATTGCCGCATTAGCTATTCTCTACTTTCTCTTCAATTTAAGAAGGATCACAGCTGTCAGAATTGGAAAGAAAGAGGATCAATCCCTGAAAATATTTCCTCAGATTTTCAACAGTCTTTTCTTTGGAGTCGGACAGCGAAAAGTCTGGAGCGTACAATTTATTTATGCTTCTATTATGCACTTCTTCCTCGCCTGGGGGTTTATTGAACTCTTTTTTGCCACTATCGTGGATATGTTCACAAAGTGGGGATTTTTTGTCGAAACCCTTCCCGGAAAAGACACTCCCTGGTTTGCTCTTATCAATGATGTGGGAGGAGTCATGTTCATCATCGGAATTCTTATGGCTCTTTTCCGCCGTTATGTGAATAAGCCGGAACCGTTACCTCAGGACACTTTTAGTGGTCGGGGAAATCTGCTTGGAGACAGCGGAATTCTACTGTTTTTACTCATTATCGGTGTTGGTGGATTTTTCAGTGAAGCGGCCCGATTAGCAATTGATCAGCCAGAGACAGCACACTTTTCGTGGATCGGACTTCCCCTCTCAAAAATTGCCACTGCTCACACATGGGAAATTTTAAAACCGTGGCTCTGGTGGTCTCATGCCCTTCTGTCGCTGCTGTTTATCTCTATCCTCCCTTACACAAAAATGTTTCACGCAATTGTCGTGATTTTAAATGTTGCCCTCACCAACCGTAAAACACGTGGAAATCTCACGCCAATGTACGTTTCCAAGCTGATGGAAGACCCTGAGGCAGATATTGATGAGATTAGCCTGGGTGCCAGCAAAGTTGAGGAGTTCACGTGGAAACAGCTGCTGGACAGCGTCAGCTGTACTGAATGCGCCCGGTGCACCTCGGTCTGTCCTGCATACAACACAGATAAACTCCTCTCACCTATGAAAATCATCACGGATATTCGTCAGAATCTCTATACCACAAGGTTCAGCAAAGACAAACCGGAATCCCTGGTTGGTGGAATAATCAATGAAGAGGAGTTATGGTCGTGCTCAACCTGTGGTGCCTGTATGGAACAATGTCCTGTCCTCATCAACCACATTCCTACGTTTACCGATATGCGTCGGTTTCTCGTCCTGTCGGAAGGAAAACCTCCCACCCAGGCAAGCAAGAGTCTGGAGAATACGCTGCAGTTTGGTAATCCCTGGGGACTTCCCAGCAGCGATCGAACGAAATGGGCGGAGAAAGCGGGAATTGAACTTCCGCTTATGGCAAATAAAAAAGAAGCTGATATCCTTTACTGGGTGGGTTGCGCTGGAGCTTATGATTCCCGTAATCAAAACGTTTCCAAAGCGATGATTAAAATATTTGAAGTGGCAGGAGTGGACTATGCCGTTTTGGGAAATGAGGAATCGTGCACAGGAGATTCTGCTCGAAGAATGGGTGAGGAATATCTCTTTGAAACGATGGCAACCCAGAATATCGAAACGCTGAATCAATACAAATTCAACACTATCGTGACCGCCTGTCCCCACTGCTTCCATACCCTTGGAGGGGAATATTCCGCTTTTGGAGGACGTTATTCAGTCGTCCATCATAGCGAATTTATACAGGATCTCATTCAACATGAAAAATTAAAAGTCAGCCCTTCGGTATCTGAAGATATCACCTATCATGATGCCTGCTATCTGGGAAGGCACAATGGAATCTATGATTCTCCAAGGAATGTTATTCAGTCCGTCATGAAAAACGGGAAACTCCTGGAGATGAAACAGAACAAAAAGAACAGTTTCTGTTGTGGCGCTGGCGGAGGGAATATGTGGTACGATATTGAAAGAGGAGACCGCATTAACGTCATCCGCTTTCGAGAAGCTTTCGAAACTGGAGCAAAGACCATAGCAACCGCATGCTCGTTCTGTCTGTTTATGATGGACGACGCTGTGAAAGTGGAAGGGAAGGAAAACACAGTCCAGATACGGGATATTGCAGAAATTGTCGCTAATAATATCAATTGAGTAACTGTCACCTGTAATCATTAAATTCACATATCAATGAGCAAACACATTTCATCTCGAAAAATGCTTCTTCTATCCGCTACTCTCTTAACTATTACATTTCTGGCTGAACTGATTGGCGGACTCATTTTTCGCAGTTTAAGTCTTGTCTCTGATTCCTTTCACGTCATCTCAGACCTGACAGCTATTATGGTTGTTTTCATGTCCCTCACTATTGCACAGCGAAAACAGCCTACTCAAAAAATGGCTTTTGGCTATCACCGGCTGGAGGTATTAAGTTCTATTTTCAACGGACTCCTTCTTGGTGTTATCGCTGCCTTCATATTAGTTGAATCATGGCATCGCTTCAAACACCCCCTGAGCGTTGAAACGACTGGCGCTCTCATCATTGCTCTCATGGGACTCATGATAAATGTTATAATCGCCACACTCTTTCACAAAACGACACCTGCAAGCAAAAATGATGTCAATATCCAGAGTGCCTATCTGCACATCCTGGGGGATATTCTTGCCTCCATATCCGTCGTGGTTGGGATTGTTGCTATCAAACTGTTTAACCAGCCCATAATTGATCCCATCGTGGCAGCTTTTGTCGCAATTCTTATTTTGGTTGGAGCCGGAAGGGTCCTCTATAAGAGTTCAAAAATCTTACTCCACAAGAGTCCACAGGATGTCAGCCGGATCAAGAAACGGATTCTAAAGATTGAGGGAGTAGATGATTTTGTAGATATTCGGTTGTGGCAGGTATGCTCACACCTGACGGTGGGCACCGCTCACGTGATTGTCTCTGTAGAAAAAGTTGAAGAGACCGAAGCAATCAAAGAAGACATCAGATCCATTATTAAAAAAGAATTCAATATCCGGGATATCACGCTGGAATGTGAAACCCCAGCTATGGCATCCAATCACAGACATATTTTTGAACACGAACATGATTAGTAGATGACCATTATTGTCTGTTTTCATTTTAACTGATGTTTTTTCGGTTGATCATTTTTATAACACACCCTTCCCGACGGGTTTCGTCGGGATAATTATGTAAAACGTAATTATTTAAAACAGCCTGTCCCCCCAATCCTGCTAT
>JACNLN010000157.1 GCA_014381485.1 Fidelibacterota bacterium | reverse complement strand
GCTCATTCGTGACATTCGTGGACTATAAAACCAAGCGTTTGTATTCCAGTTTAGACGCACCAAAGTTTACCAATAAACCCAACTTATATCCTGTAGCCTTTAAATAATTTAAAACTTGTGATTCATGATCCGAAGTCATACTACTTAACGCTTTTAGTTCCAAAATAATCTTGTCAAAACAAACGAAATCAGCCTTATATCGTTTTTCTAATTCCCTGTTCATATATTTTATCACCAGTTCTTTTTCCCTAACGTGAGGAATTGAATCTATTTCAAATTGTATTCCAACAGCCTCTTGATATACCGGCTCAAGAAAGCCAGCTCCTAATGTGCGATGAACTTTCATACAGGAACCGATTATTTTATAACTTTCTTCTTTGTAGATAATCTTATTCATTTAATCTGTCCATAAAACACTATCCACGAATTGCACTAATTGACACGAATATACTTTTTAAGGTCTAGTAGGATGTTTATAAGTCGAACTATGGTTTTTCTCAAATGTAAATGGTTTAGATATTTCGTTTTTTTTCATTTGTGAACATTCGTGACATTCGTGGACACAATTTCCTGGTTATTTGTTTAACCTAATTCCCAGTAGTACTAAAAAATCAATTCTGTAATTGTTTTTATATCCGCTTTATCCAGATACGGATGCATGGGAAGACTGAATATTCGCTGGCTAATATCTTCGGAAATGGGGAAATCCCCCTCTTGAAATCCCAAACCCATGAATGCCGTCTGCAGGTGAAGGGGTAGCGGATAGTAAATAGCTGTGGGAATGTTTTTTCCTTTTAATCGTTCCTGAATCTCCGTTCGGTGTTTCTCAGAGTCGGTAAGAATGGAATATATTGCCCAGACGGAAGTATATCCATCTGGAACAAAAGGGGATTGAACTTTATTGTGTAATTTTTCGTTGTAGAGACCGGCAACATTATTTCTTAAATCAACCTCTTCAGGGAAAATGGAAAATTTCTCAAGCAGGATAGCCGCTTGAAGTGTATCCAGCCGTCCATTGATTCCCACCCGGATGTTATCATACTTATGCGATCCTTTACCATGGATTCGTATTGAGTGAAGCTTTTCAGCCAGGTCATCGTTATCCGTAAAGATGGCACCTCCATCCCCGTAACATCCCAGCGGTTTCGCTGGAAAGAAGGAAGTGGCTGCTGCGTCACCAAAACTGCCTGTCTTCCTCATCCCAATGGATGCTCCAAAACTCTGAGCGGCATCCTCCAGAACAAGCAGGTTGTACTTTTTGGCAATTGTTTCAATGGAAGGATAGTCAGCGGGTAAACCAAAAAGATCCACAGTAATAACTGCTTTATGGTTCAACTCGCCAGCGTCAATGGTATTTTTAACAACCTTTTCCAACTTCACTGGATCAATGTTAAAGGTCTTTTCATCAATATCCACAAAAACAGGGGTTGCTCCGAGGAGTTGGATCACCTCTGCCGTAGAAATAAACGTAAAGGGAGTTGTAAAAACAGCATCCCCTGGACCCACCTCCCACGCCATTAACGTCATCAGGAGAGCATCCGTCCCCGAGGAACACCCTACACAGTGTTTAATTCCCACAAACTCCGCCAACGTTTTCTCCAGCTCCTGCACTTCTGGACCCATAATGTATTTACCGTGATCCATAACAGTCTGAATCCGCCGATGAACACCCGTTCTAATCCGTTCCTGTTGCTTATGTAGATCTATGAATTGCATTTCACTTTCCTTTTAGCCTTTGAACTTATCAAGTTAGATTTTGGATTCATTTACATTTTCAATAATAGCAGTCTTGATCTCTTTCCATGAAACCTTATCAATCATCACAGGCATAGGTTGATTTTCTGCGTCATTAAAATATACCAACGATTTATGCAGAAGATATCGATTGCTGAGATCATCACCATATTTCTTTGCATGAGCAGAAAACAATTCATCAAGTCCCATAATTCTGTTCAAGAAATAGAAATCAACGAAATCTTTCTTACTCCCTCTCGACGATATGGCTTCCAGTTTCATCATGGCTATATCCATAACAGAGGCTATCCGCATATGATGATGGCGAATACATTCTTCAAGAAGTGAGTAGGGATAGGTCATAAAAGATATGCGTACTTCATTCAAAGCACCGATAACCGTATTCTTATCTTCAGAAAATAGTTCAAATTTACCTATCTCCTGGCTCCTCCATAAAATGTCCTGATTGTCAATTTCCCCTTCGGTAAAAAAATCAAAATCTATGGATTGTCGATGCCCCAACTGCAAGGCTAAGCCGGTTCCTCCAGCAAGATAGAATTCTTCCAGCCACTCGAGATCGGATAGAGTTTCCAAAAGAGCTTTCTGCTCATCAGACAGGATTTCAAAATGGAGTTTATTCTTCACGCAAATATATCTTCCAGAAATTAATCGTCTTATCATCCAGTGATCGGCTATTTTGAACCACGTTTTGAATATATGATTTATCAATTTGTTTCATAATCCATTCGATTGTGCTGCTGCTGCCTAATTGCAATAATCGTTCGGTAATAAAAAACTTGTGATCGGTCATGTTCAACAGATTAAAGTCACAATCCCAAAAATATTTCTTCAATGTTACCGGCAACATGCCAGGGTTTGGCTCCTTTCATATTCTTTCATTTAACATACACCATGCTGTAGGATTCATTTGCAATAATAAGGATTGTATCTTTTTTGTGTCTTTTGGGATTGAGATATAGGCATCAGCAATGATATCCCGAATATGTAAATATTCCCTTAATAAATGACCGCTTTTATCTGTGATAAAATAATCTAATAATTCTAAAAAACGCTCCAGACACCGTTTGTATTCTTCTAAATCATCTCGGAGATTTGAAGCTCGATTTAACTCATTACAAATCATTAAAATTTGCTGATGTATCGGAAATTTGGAGAACCGAGGTTCTAGAGATTTATGCCAGATTGACATCAGATTTCACGAAGGGATTTTTGGGTTTCGATTGGTGATTTATAATCGGTATTCGTTTTTCGGTGACGCTACCCGCCCCGTGGAATAATTCATCATTCGTGTTAACTAACAGATTCATTTTCATACTATTCCACAGGGCCCGTATCGGTGATGGCGTTCGGTGTTCGGTATTCGGAACTCATACTTTTTGGTCAATTGACGTAGGACGAATTACGAATGACGTTACCAACCTTCGTTTACACTTCGGTAGCCTGGCAGGCTTCGTTAACGAAAACCGACTAACGACTTCAGACACAGCTCAAACTTTGTTTCAATTCCAACGGGGGGCAGGCAGGTGAAATCATCAATGGCTTATCCTCTATCTTCACCACAAACAACACCAACAACCTGTTTTACAATCTTAGGATGAAGTGTCTTCCCCGAGTGAAAAGGAATAATAATCCTTTCACTCCCCTTCTTATAGATCCGGTGACTTCCTTTACTCCTAATCAATTCAAATCCGTTAGTCAATAGTAATGATTCTGCTTCTCTCGCAGTCAGCTTCGGAAGTTTAGGCAACTTCTACTTCCAACGCAGTTGTGAATATCTCCTGACTGAGATACAGTTTTTTCTCTTCTTTTGACAGAGTCTCAAGGTAAAGCCCGATAGCTTCTCTTATGTTATCCATTACCTCTTCCAGAGTATCACCCTGGGTATGACACCCCTTGAGCTCGGGACAAAAGGCATAATAGCCGTGTTCATCCTTCTCGATGACTGTGTTTACTTTGTATGTCAATTTATGTTCTCCTTATCTAAGCCATCGCTTATTCCGACTAGAAGCTGATTAGTGACAGAGGCGATGGCAACATAACATCTTTTCCAATTAGCTCGCTCCCTCTTCAGGAGGACCTGCCAGTCCTCTGAACTTTCGGGATGGGGCAGGCTGTTTTTTCTTTTAACGTTTGTTGAACGAATGACGGAAGAACATTTGGGGAATAGTTTTCGGTAACGATGTCCGTATCGGTTAAGGATTTCGGTAATCGGCATTCGGAATTCAGTGTTTAGTCGACCGACGTAGGACGAATTACGAAAGACGTTACCAACCTTCGTTTACACTTCGGTAGCCTGGCGGGTTTCGTTAACGAAAACCGAATAACGATTTCAGGCACAGCTCCGCCCCGTTAGTTACATCGTACCGACGAGGCAAGAAAATATTTTCCGATAAAACCAGCCTGCTAATCAGGCGGTGCTATCTGTAAAATAATGGACACAAATTTACTTAACACAAAATGCAATTCAATCAATAAATATTTGTTAATTGTCATAAACATGGATTAAATCCTTCTGAGGGTTCCCCTTTGATTTCTTAAAATCCAGCTAATCATACTCTCTACATTTTCACTGGCATTTACCCAGGTAAGTTTAATTCCTTTATGATTATTTTGAAAAACGCGGAAAATTTCATCCGCAAAAGCTTCTCCCATAAACTCGATCTGCTTAAAGTCAAAACAGACCTCCCTAAAATTATCCAGTCTATTCAACACTCGACGAGCCTGCGAGCGGGAGATGAGATTCTCGCCATCAAATCTCGCCAGAATGAGTGGAACAACGGTGCGGTCAAAAGAAATATCGTTTCCATCTGCAGAACAGGAAGTGAGAACATTTTGGACTGCCCTATCAGATGAGGTGGATAAAATCATAGAAACTTCTGTGCAATCTTTTCTGTTCCATTGTTTTAAACTCCATCGATTTCGAGGAACATAATGAACCAATCGCCAGTTTCCTGAATAAAGATAAACGGTATCAAATATTCTCATGGTAATACAGAGTCCGTCTCCCGGATGATACTCCGGTTCTGTGGTCATTTTACCTTTTACCAGTTCCAGAATTGCATAACGTTGATTTTCAAAATCGAAGTGGTTCTGTATCTTCTGGAATATCCCCACGCCATTATCTCTAATACTAATGCGTATACTCTGATTAGTCATCAGGAAGTTGATGTGACAATCACTCCCTTCCGAATGAGAAATGACGTTGTTCATTACCTCCAGAAATCCATATTCACAGATTTCTCTCATGTTAGGAGGAAAATTGACAAGATGAGGAAAAATATGCTCCCGACCGATTTTATCTTCCTCCAGATCAGGAGTAATCTCCAAAGATACGGTTTTTTCTACGATCGGTTTTAATTTATAGTATCGATCTTTGGTCTTCCCGTGAGCTTCAACCACCCCATCCTGGATAAGTCTGTGCATATGCCTCAGAATTGCTTGTCGGCTCACACCGAACCGGTTAATGGCAGCTCGGACGATGTCTTTCTGATGTTCAGAGAGGTTATTGAGAATAAACTGCTTAATGGGAGATAGCTGCATCAGATGGTTTTAATCCTTAACCCTATCATGATTTGATAGAATTATAAACATTAAAACTCATTTTTGTCAACACTTTTTGAAATATTTCTTAATAAAATAGTATGTTTCTCCACTAAAATATTTTTTTGAATCACGATGAACTCACTTTTTTCTGAAAATCTTAAGGAGGGTAATGCCGCACCGATAGTCATCGAGACGGCATTTTGTTACGATGTACGAGTTAACGCTCATCTCTGGCAGGGTAAAAAGAAATTACTTGAAATGTCCTCATTTTAAAGTGACTTTAAAAATCTATTTTCACAAAATATTTGCTCTTGCTGAATGTGTGTCCCTATGATCATCCAGCTGTTTGAACCCTTTTCTCAAGCCAGAAATTCATAGCCATTGCAGGCGATCTTGCTGTGATAATATCCACAAGTTTGTAATCCTTCTTTTTCAATTTCCCTTCGTAAAGGGAGCTCCCCCGAAGCCCCAGAGCAATAGGAATTATCATGGCGACAATAAACTTTGATCCATTTAATAGGTCGCTTAAGTCTCTTAAAAATGCCATTACGATAAACATCATCAGAATTGCTGAACCAATCCCCCAAAGTCCCTTGATAAATGCCCAGATAAAGCTCAATAGAAACGCAGACCAGCACCAACCTTGCTTAATAACTTTCAAATCACCTTCCGAATTCCTGTAAACATGATATGTTTTCATAAATGCTTGAGAAAAATATTTTGTGGTTTACTCATTAACTCCCATTATCAATTCAGAAACACATATAATTTGTAATCCTATTACATTATTTGTTGTGACAAAGATCACAAAAACCTCAAATATTATCATTTAAAC
>JACNLN010000166.1 GCA_014381485.1 Fidelibacterota bacterium | reverse complement strand
TGGTTGATGGTTGATGGTTAATGGGTGATGTTGGAGCGCATCGGAAATCCCGCCTGTCCCGATAGAATCGGGGACGTGTCGGGAGTTGATGTCGAAGCCCCGATCTATCGGGGGAGATCCCGACGTGTTGGGAGTTGATGGAAAATGAACTGGAATACATTTGTTAATTAACAGATTCGATTACATAAAATTGACCTTAATAATAAATTTATTTTTAAGATAAATTACCTTATTACAAATTGGAGTCAAATATGAATGAATTATTTCTCGACGATGAACATATTCTTTTGCGAGATATGGTGCGTGATTTTGCAACAAACGAGGTATCACCTGTTGCTGAAGAATTGGATCGGGAAGCAAAATTCCCTCACGAAATTATTCAGAAAATGAGTGAACTTGGTTTGATGGGTATACCCATTCCTGAAGAATACGGTGGTGCTGGAATGGATAATGTCGCCTACGCCATTGCAGTTCATGAACTCGCAAAGGTGTGCGGTTCCACTGCCATCACAGTTGCCGCTCACACCTCCCTCGGAACTATCCCAATTCTGCTTGCAGGCAATGACGAACAGAAGAAGCAGTATCTCCCCCCCCTTGCCTCCGGTGAAATGATAGGAGCTTTCGGTCTCACAGAACCCAACGCAGGCAGTGATGCTGGGAATACGCAAACTCGAGCGGAACTTGTGGGAGATGAGTGGGTCATTAATGGAGGAAAAATTTTCACCACCAACGCCGGGGTGGCTGGGGTTTTAAATATTACTGCCCGAACTATTATTGATGGAGAGGAACAGGGCATCGGAGCGTTCATTGTTGAGATGGATACTCCGGGAATCAATATATGTCCCCCCGAAAAGAAGATGGGGTGGAAAGGGTCTGATACACGTCAACTCTTTTTCGAAGATCTCAAAATTCCCAAGAAAAATACTCTGGGAGATCCGCGTTCCGGTTTTAAGACATTTTTAAAAACATTAACTGGCGGTCGAATTTCTATCGGAGCACTCTCCACCGGTACCGCTGAAGGAGCTTATGAATCAGCTTTAACTTATGCCAGGGAACGGGAAGCTTTCGGTAAGAAGATATATCTTCACCAAGCAGTGGGATTCAAATTAGTGGATATGGCAACTGAAATTGAGGCAGCAAAACTTCTTGTCTATCAAGCAGCAAGGTTGTATGATGCTGGGAAAGATGTTATGAAAGAAGCTGCAATGGCAAAATTATTTGCCTCCGAAGTGGCGATGCGTACCACTACAGAAGCCCTCCAAATTTTTGGTGGATATGGGTATATCAAAGACTACCCCGCTGAAAGATATTTCAGAGATGCAAAAGTGCTCACTATCGGAGAAGGAACCAGCGAAATACAGCGTATGGTAATTCTTCGTAAACTCATAAGATCAATTCAGCAAGACCCGTCTATATGAAACCAGTATTCCGCAAACTCAAAAAACTCAGCGAAAAACAACGTAAGGATATTCTCATAAAATTCCTGATCTTTCTGGGATTAACTATTATCCTCTCATTCTTTTTCCCCAGGGGAAAGTCCTTCGTGATCAATTATAAGGTGGGTGATATTACCTCAGAAGAAATTGTAGCCCGTTTCAACTACCCAATCCTTAAAGACAGCAAAAAACTTCAGGTAGATATTGCCGAAGCGCTACGAAGTGAACCGTTCCAATTCGACAGAAATCAGTCCATCGTTGATGAGCAGATTGAAAAAATTCAGACATTCATCACAGATGTTGAAAAAATCCACAAACAGCGTAAAAATTATGAAGAGGGAAAAATTTTACTGTTTGAATATCGATATACTCCTGAATTTGATAAAGCTCTGTCTAAGGCAACTCGAGACAGCATCGCACTGAGTGAACTTGTTACTGCATTTGAAAAAAAATATCCTTTCAACCTTAATACCCCACAATGGAATTCCTTTCTTGATAAAAAACAACCCAATGGTGATCCCATCGACTATGATCAGTTCCTTAAAACGATTCTCACCATCTGTCGGGATCGATGGGCTGAAGGACTTTTTGACATAGCTAAAAGTGAAATCATTAGTGAACAGGTAGAGATTATATTGGAAGATGTCCCTGAACTTCTGGACATTGGTGATTTTAATGATCTGGAAGAAGCGTGGACAAAAGCCCGAGTGAGTATTAATAGGGCATATCCCAATGAGGATGATAATCTCCGTGATATTGGTTACAAAGTTATTGTTGAATTTTTACAATCAAATGTTCTATTTGATAAAGAAACTACAGAACGACATCAGCAGGATAGGACTGCAAAAGTCCCTCGTTTCCACGGAATTGTGATGAAAAATGAGAGAATCGTTGATGCCAACACCAGAGTAACACCAGAAATCTACCAGAAGCTGATATCGTATAAAAATGAATGGGAAAAGCGGGAAAAATTTGAAACTGGATTTTTTGCGATTCTACCGTGGATTGGACGGTTCCTTCTGGTATGCATCATTCTGTTCCTCTTCTTTTCTTTTTTACAGATATACCGGGATTCCCTGTTCAAAGAGAACCAAATTTTACTCCTTTTCAGTTCTGTTTTCGTCTTGATGGTTGCTATCTCTTATCTTTTTGTATTTACCCTCAATCTCTCGGAATATCTCATTCCACTTACAGTTTCTGCAATGGTGATAACCATACTCTTTGACGCGAGAATTGCCATCATTTTTACTATGTTTATCGCCGTTTTTATCGCCTTTATCGTCGGAAATAAATTAGAATTTGTGGTGCTCTTTTTAGCTACAAGCATCGCTGCTGTGTACGCCGTTCGCAATCTTCGTACCAGGACTCAACTCTATTATGCAATTCTTTACATAATCCTCAGTGGGATTCTCACCCTGCTAACCTTTGGCCTTCTAAAACAAACGGAATGGACTATTCTCAGGATGGATTTTCTTTATATTACCATCAACGGTGTTCTGGCACCATTTATCACGTATGGCTTAAGCCATCTGTTTGAAATACTCTTTGGTGTCACATCTGATCTGATGCTTCTTGAACATTCTGATTTTAACCACCCCCTACTAAAACGACTTTCTCAAGAAGCCAATGGGACATTTAACCACAGTGTCGTCGTTGGCAATCTTGCTGAGTCATCTGCCAATGCTATCGGTGCTAATGCCCTTCTCTGTCGAGTTGGTGCTTATTATCACGATATCGGGAAAATAGTACGACCAGAATACTTCATTGAAAATCAGTTTCGTGAAGAAAATAAACACGAGAATCTTTCACCAGTTATGTCCTCACGCATCATCACAAACCATGTCAAAGAAGGAATCAAACTGGCAAAAGAATATCACATCCCGAATATCGTCACCGATTTTATTCCTATGCATCACGGTACCACCAGAATTGAATATTTCTATAAAAAAGCACTCGATGAAGCAGGTGGAGACAAATCTCAAATTAACGATATCGATTTTCGCTATTCAGGTCCAAAACCTAACTCGAAGGAAACCGGTATTTTAATGATCTGTGAGAGCGTCGAAGCTGCCATTCGTTCCCTTAAGACTCGAACCCTTTCAAAAATCGAAGCTATGGTTGATAAGATCATTGAAAATCGCCTGAAGGAGAAACAACTCGACGACTGCCCACTAACGATGAAAGATTTAACAAAGCTCAAAGGAAATATTCAGGGCAAATTCGGGTTGCTCCCAGTTTTAAAAGGAATCTATCATATCCGTATTGAATACCCCGAAGAGAAACCCGCCGCAGAAGAATCAACAACACCCTCCTCAGAATGATATCCATCCGTACCGAAGTGGTTGATAACATTATTCAGGTTTCAACCGCCACTGTAGAAAAGTATGTTTCCCTGATCCTGAAAGATAAAGGGATCAAATCGGCAGACATCACCGTCATCTTTGGTACTACGGAAATGCTGAAAAAATTAAAAAAACAATTTTTCAATCAGAACGTTTACACAGATGTCATCGCATTTCGCCTTGATGATGGTGATTCCATGGAAGGAGAAATATACATCAGTCCCGAGATTGCTCTGGAAAATTCAAAAAAATTCAATACAGCCTATCACAATGAACTGTCACGTCTTGTATTTCACGGGACTCTCCATCTGGTAGATTACAATGATGACACGCCACAAAACAAACTCAAGATGAAAAGAAAAGAGGATTATTTTTTAAATCAAATAAACTCTACTAATATTTTATTGAAATGATTATTCTCGAAATTGTTTTTTTTCTCCTCCTACTGCTGATGTCCGCTTTTTTCTCGGGAGCGGAAGCTGCTTTCTTCTCTATTAAAAAGTCCAGTTTAGTTCAAGACAACACTGCAGATTCGATACTCAAAATGTTGTCAGAACCAAGAAAACTGCTTATTACAATTTTAACAGGCAATACTATAATTAATGTTATTATTGCGTCGTTCGCTGCCATTATTACTGTAGATGTTGCTAGCCGGCTGGGTGCCAACATTCCTATCATCCTGACAGTGGAGACAATAATCTTAAGTCTTGTAATTATTCTCGTCAGTGAGATCACGCCAAAAATACTCGCTATCAGAAACTCTGAATTGTTCGCTAAACGAGTTTCGACTCCTATTCGTCTTATCAGCTTCATTTTGTATCCAATTGCCGCACTTTTGTATAATTTTACTCATCTTTTAACCAAATTTATTCCAAAAAAAGAAGAACTTTTTGATTCGGAGGCAGAATTAATCACGCTGGCAGAAGTTGGGGTTGAGAAAGGAAGCCTGAATCACGATGAGATGGAGATGATTCAATCTGTCTTCGATTTTGGAGAAACTGCTGTTAGAGAAATCATGGTTCCCCGTACTGATATCATCAGTTTTGAACTGGAAGATTCACTTGATGAAGTAATCAAGACTATTCAAGAATATCGCTTCTCGAAATTTCCTGTTTATGAAGAAACCCTTGATAAAATAAAAGGAATCCTCTACGCCAAGGATGTCCTCCCATTCCTTAACGGTCGCCCTTTTGAAGGAGATATCCTTTCCATCTGTCGGGAGACATACTTTGTTCCCGAATCTAAACGGATTGACGACCTCCTGAAAGATTTTCAACAGCGGCGGGAAAACATCGCTATCGTTGTTGATGAATATGGAGGAACAGCAGGAATGGTCACAGTGGAAGATATTGTAGAGGAGGTTGTTGGAGAAATTAGAGATGAATTTGATCGTGAAACACCTTTAATTGTTCCTACGAAAAAAGGGAAATGGATTGTCGATGCAAAAATTTCCATCAACGACCTCGAAGATAAACTCCCAATCCCCTTCCCGGAAGATAGGGAATATGACAGTCTTGGCGGATTTTTATTAGAACAGTTTGGAGAAATACCAGACGTGGGTGCAGAAATCACCTATTTCACCTTCCGCTTCCGAATACGAAAAGTCATTGGAAATCGAATTATAAAAGTAATTATCACTAAAGAGGAGAATAGACGTGAATGAAGGTAGACTGTTTGAGAAATTGATCTCTATTGTCACACGATTACGAGGACTCAATGGCTGTCCCTGGGACAGGAAACAGACCCATGCATCCCTCCTTCCCTACTTCCTCGAGGAAACTTATGAAGTAATCGAAACAGTAGATCATGAGGATTGGAAAACCCTATCGGAAGAACTGGGTGATATTTTGCTGCATGCAGTATTTCAGACCAATATCGCCGAAGAAAATGGTGAATTCACGTTGGAAGAAACCCTTCGTGGAATCAATGAAAAATTGGTAAGACGTCACAGTCACGTGTTTGGAGAGAAAAACGCAGAAGGACCTCTACCAGCCAAGATGAACTGGGAAGCGGAAAAACAAAAGGAGAAAGATCGGAAGTCAAGACTGGACGGAGTTCCGAAAACCCTTCCCGCTCTCGTCAGAGCACAGCGTCTTCAGGAAAAAGCATCTTATGCGGGATTCGATTGGGAAGAAATCCATCAGGTATGGCAAAAAGTCCACGAAGAACTGGAGGAACTAAAAGGAGCAGAAAAAAGGGGTATAAAAAAACATGTGGAAGAGGAAGTAGGGGATCTCTTTTTCGCTATTGTCAATCTCTGCAGGTTTTTGAATATCTCTGCAGAAGATGCACTTCGGAAAGCCAATATAAAATTCACCAACCGATTTCAACATGTAGAGAAAGATTTATGCAATCGAGGGATTCCACTTGAAGAAGCTACACTTAAAGAGATGGATAAAATCTGGAATCAGACAAAGAAAAATTGATGAACTTGTTAAAAAGGTTTTAAAAATCTCTTAGTAATTTTCAAATATTCAATATTAAATTGAAAATTATACTTTTACTCTCCTAAGATTTTTAAATAAACCTTCCGTGAT
>JACNLN010000119.1 GCA_014381485.1 Fidelibacterota bacterium | reverse complement strand
TCGCTTACCACTTAGGACAAACTAATTGCTATAATCCAACATGATTAAATATATCAATGGCTTCTGGCTAATCTCTGATGTTTGAAGTAACAACATAATACTGAAATAAGTCTTATGTAATAATTTAGTCATTCAAGTACACAGAAAAATTTCCTTACATTTAATCACGACGATTAATTACAGGGGCTATGTTCTATGAAACAACTGAATAAATACATAAACCAATTTGTAGCCCCGTCCTTCAGGGCGGGGAATAAAATTGCTAAAACAAGTCAGGGCGTTCACGCCCTTTATTGTATCTTTGAAAATAACGCCGTGAACGGCGTAACGACGTTTGTTCATATTCTCAACCCCGCCCTGAAGGACGGGGCTATAGATATGCACAATTCAGTTTCCTCATAATATGGCATTAAAACAGATCGTATTTAGAACATAGCCATTACAGGTTATAAGTAAAATCATAAATTTTACAAAGGTAATAACACCGACCGGTGTGCAAAAAGACTACCCTCAAGTGAAACGATTGCCTTTTGTTGCTCTACAGCCAGAAGCGGAACTCTCAGCTGGGGTTGTTCCTATGGCTGTGGGAGCACTCAACAGTTGCTCGATCTCTTTGGATGAACATTCTGGACAGACAATCTGCTTATCTTTGTCCCAGCTGAATATCAGTTCTTCAAATTTATAACCGCATTTTTGGCATCTATAATCATACATCGGCATGAGCTTTATTCTCTCCTTCCGTTAATTGTACTGCACATTATTATTCTTTGGATTTTTCAAGTTCTTTTATACTGGTTACCACCTTTTGCTTTCTTAAATTGAGCTTAAATGTGTTTTCACAGCGCTCATTAAATGTTTTCTTATATAAGTGTTCAAAGGTTAAAATTAATATATTCATTGGGACGTTCAAAGAGTCTTTAATTACATTTTTATACTATGTGGAAGGCGTTCAATGGTTGGTAAAATATGATTACAAATCTATGACCATTATTATTTTTTACAGAAAAACTAGCCAAATAATCGCTTGATACTTATGATGGTCAAAGATTAAATTGAGAGAGAAAAATAATAAGGAGATAAAAATGAATAGTGTACTAAGATCCATTTTTGTGGTATTTATCCCCTTTGTAATTTTTAGTCAGAACGATTTTTATTCTGCCGATAATTCTTACGGAGGAGGAGTTGGTTTTAGCCAGATGTATCTATTCATGAACGTAGGAAAATTAGATGGATTTGAACTGCTCAGTGATTCAGCAGGATTAGGTCTAAATACAAGCGACTTCTCAGACCTATTTATAATGAATGGAGGAGAAGGATTCTCCCAGATCACCGGTAAATGGAGAATCGGAGGATACGCAGGGTTAGGATCTTCTTCCATCGGGGGCAAAACAAAAGTAATGCTTTTCATCGACTCTGATACCAGTGGTTCCTACAGCGTAGGAGATACCAGTTTCGTTTATCAAGGTAACTATGCCCCAGATATTCGGGCGAAGGTTTCTATGTGGATCGGGGGTGCCACCGTGGAATATGCTTTGCCCATTTTCAAAGGATTAGAAATATCAGCAGGAACATTGGTGGGGCTGGGGCGAACTTCCTTTAACATTGTGTACGCCAGTACTAAAACATCGAAGTGGGATAATCAATTTTCAAATATTTATGGAGAAGATGGTTATTACGAAGTAACAGATTTTAATGGTGACACCCTTGTTGACATATCTGATGTTAACATATTACAAGAAGACTATATTTTAAAAGTCACCCCTACTGCCGGATCGATGACTTCCCTTTCAGGCACCTTTTTAACCCTTCAGCCCTATGCTGCAGTGAAGCTTCAATTTCTGGACAGGGTGGGTATTCGCATCAGTGTAGGCTTTAATCTTGGAAAAGTTAACCAGGGTGGATGGGTGTTGAACGATGGAAGCAGAATTGCTGATTCTCCAACAACAAGTTTTAATGCTCTTGCTATTAGAGCTATGATTTACTTTGGACTTTAGCTACCCCTCCAACTCTTCAATAGGCTGAATCTTAACAGGTACAAAACAAATCTGGCGGAAACAATTCTACCCTCATTGAGATAAATATAATGATGGCAATCAAAGAGAAAAGATTTTTATTCATTCTATTAATTGCAAGTATTGCTCTCCTAACTATATCTGCAATTACACCTGCCATTTATTCAAAATCAAAGAATATCTATGAAAAGATTCAGGTCCTAAACCAGATCATTACTATAGTTAACGAAAATTATGTTGAACCCGTGAATTGGGATGAGGTGATGGATGGAGCTTTTTATGGTTTGCTGGAAAGGCTTGATCCTCACTCTGCTTACATTTCTAAAGAGCGAATTGAGGATATTAGTGAACGTTTTCACGGGAAATTTGAGGGTATCGGTATCGAATTTGACCTGTTGGGGGGGTACATTACAGTAATTTCTCCCATTGCCGGATCTCCCTCTGAGCTGGCAGGCCTTCAGCCCGGAGATCAAATTATTGAGATCGAGGGAGAAAGCGCATACAAAATCACAAAAGACCAAGTTTTTAAAAAACTTCGGGGGCCAAAAGGGACAACCGTCAATATCACCGTCCGACGTGTCGGTCTTGAGGAGCCACTTCACTATCAGATAACCCGGGATGAAATTCCGATTTATAGTGTCACCGGGGCATTTATGCTTGATGAAAAAACAGGTTATATCCGGCTGAGCCGCTTTGCCTCCACATCTTCAAAAGAGGTAGAAGAAGCTCTTCAAAAACTTATCAACAATGGTATGACCCGGCTGATCTTCGATCTTCGAACTAACAGTGGTGGTTATCTGGAACAGGCAGCGGAGATCTCCGATAAGTTTATCACCACACGCGATACACTTGTCTATACTGCCGGTAGAATACAAGATTCTCATCAGATATATTTAAGCAATCCAGATAGGGGGTATGGTGATTTCGCATTAATTGTATTAATCAATAGGTGGTCAGCCAGTGCCAGCGAAATTGTCGCAGGAGCAATTCAGGATCTTGATCGTGGGCTCATCATAGGTGAAACCAGTTTTGGCAAGGGGCTGGTGCAGCGCCAGTGGATGTTGAAAGATAATTCAGCTCTCCGAGTTACCATAGGTCGCTATTATACACCAGGCGGTAGATTAATTCAGCGACCATATAGTGATGGTGCTCATAAATATTACACGGAATTGATTGACGAAAACCGGGAAACAAGACTCGATTCCGTTATTAAAGATCGCCCTAAATATAAAACAAGAGGAGGAAGGATCGTATATGGTGGCGGGGGAATCACGCCAGATGTTTATCTAACACCGAAAAAGGTTAATGTTTCCACAAACCGGATTGTTGGACATCCAGAGAGATTAACATTCAACTGGGGAACAGAATTTGCATCATATCATAAAGACGAGTGGTCTTCTTTATCTGAGTTTAAAGGGGAATTTGAAATTTCAGATGATCTGTTTTTCGAGTTTATATCATATGTTAAGGAAAAAAACTTAAAAATTAATGAAGAAGAAATTCAGAAAGACCAGGATTATGTAAAAACAATTCTCAAAGCTCAAATTGCAGGAGCCCTGTGGGGGAAAGAGGCATATTATGAAATTCTCATTTTGAGCGATAACCAGATAAAAGAAGGCTTTTATCATTTTGATGAAGCACGTAAATTTATCGCAAATAATCAATATGAGTAGATAAAGCTTCGTTTGACTTTGGTTAAGATAATTATTATCAAGATGTACGTTAATTAATGAGGAGATAAAACTATGGTTCAGTATTTCATTGATGGCGGAACGTTTATGTGGCCGATTCTTGGTCTGTTGATCTTCGGACTTGGCTTTGCTCTGGAACGACTTTACACACTGTTTCGAGCCTCCGTAAACACAAAGAAGTTTTTACATAAGGTTCGGACTGCTCTTCATGAGGGCGGATACAAGTCAGCTGTAGAAGTTTGTAAAAAAACCCGGGGACCCGTAGCTGAAATATTCCACGCTGGATTGTCGAGGATGCACCGGGGAATTAGCGCTGTGGAAAAAGGTATTGAAAATGCCGGTTCCATCGAAATGGCCTTTCTGGAGAAAAATATGGTCTGGCTGAGTACCGTTATATCTGTGGCGCCAATGCTTGGATTTACGGGAACGGTCGCTGGTATGATCCGAGCTTTCGATGATATTAAAGCTGCTAACGATATTTCTCCAGCCGTTGTGGCAGGAGGTATTTCCGTTGCGCTTCTCACAACACTATTCGGACTTGTCGTTGCTATCATCGTCCAGATGCTCCAAAACTTCCTCATTTCCCGCGTAGATAAGCTTATTATCGATATGGAAGAAAATTCTGTCTTGCTGATTGATGAGCTTGTTGAGCTGGAATCAAAAGGAAAACTGGAAAAGGATAAAAAGTAGAATCTGGGGATTGTCCCATTGAAGGCTAAAAGACGAATCCGTCCAGGAGATATACCCACAGCATCAATGGCTGATATTGCCTTTTTGCTCTTGATTTTCTTTCTTGTCACGACCACCATTGATATGGACAAGGGGTTGGCGCTGGTTCTACCTCCTATGGGCGAACAAAAGGAGGTACCTAAGAAAAATCTTTCGACTATCCTGATTAGCGATAGAGGAAAAATCCTTCTGGATAAGGAGCCTGTGGAGATAAAAGACATCAAAAGAATCGTAAAAGAAAAATTAGCAAATAACGATAAATTAATCATCTCAGTAAAAACACATAAACGAGCTAAATATCAGACCTACGTTGATGTTTTAGATCAATTGAAACAAGCCAATGCAACCAGAATTTCCATCGCAGAACCTGGTATATGAAGTTTCAGGCAAAAACAAAAGCATCAGATAAAATTCCTACAGCTTCCATGCCGGATATTATCTTTATGCTCTTGATTTTTTTCATGGTAACGACGGTGCTCAGAACATATGAGGGGTTGAATGTCCTGTTGCCACAAGCAAGAAAGATCGAGCGTCTGGAAACCAAACGGCACGTCGCCCACATATTTTTAACCAAGGATGGTCTTATTTCCATTGATGATAAAATTGTTCCCACTGACAACGTAAAACACATTATGTATGAAAAGCGTGTGGCAGACCCTCAGCTTATTGTTTCTCTGAAAGCAGATAGAAATTCCGTGATGGAACTTATCAATGAACTTCACTCTGAATTGAGAGAGGCTGACGCGCTTAAGGTGAATTACTCAGCAAAAACAGCACCCTAACCGTGATTATTCGCAAAAATCCCAATATTTCTTTAAAGCTCCACTACCCAATTAATCTACGATACGCCCTGTTGTTCAGTGTTATCATCCTTATTGTGTTATTGCTGATTTTTCCAAGGTTCGTGCCAAAACAATTTATCGAAAAAGAGATCTCCATTGAAATTGAACAATTTGATATTCCTCAAACACAGCAGTTTGAACTTCCCCCGCCTCCGTCAAGACCCGCCATCCCTGTAGAATCTGAAAGTGAAGATCTCGCGGATGATGTTACCATTGAGGAGACAGAATTCGACGAATTCCTTGAGTGGGAAGCTCCGCCACCGCCTCCTTCTGAAGGAGGTCCAAGAGTTAAGTTTATCCCCTACGATGACCCCCCTGTGCCAATTGGTGGATATGCAGCCATTCAGCGAAATATTATTTACCCTGAAATTGCACAAGAAGCGGGAATTGAAGGAACGGTAGTGGTTCAAGCCTTTGTGAATAAACGCGGGAAAGTAACAGAAACACTTATCCTAAAAGGCATCCCAAACACCGGCCTGGATGAGGCAGCTATGGTGGCCATCAGAAAAACTAAGTTTATTCCTGCCAAACAGAGAGATCGCGCCGTTGGCGTCTGGATATCCATCCCGGTTAATTTCCGGTTAAAGTAAATCCTCGCACCAAAACAGTCGTTATTCCTCTCACAAATTATCTAAATCAGATAACAATTTCTTGTTTCTTCCGTAATAAATTAAACTATGAATCATTACTCCTGGATAATTCGCCACGAAGTCACCAAGACACGAAGAAGTATTGATAATCTTGTACTGAGCGAAGTCGAAGTGAAGGAACTTGCCGTTATAGATAAGTTAGAAATTTTGATAAAAAATCATCCCTTCTTTTTCTAAGTAAAACCGTATTAATAAATACTTTGTGGGCTCGCTGTAGGCCTCCCCGTGGCTTGGACAGCCAGGGCTACGGGCTCCCCGTGGCGGAACGCCCAGGGCTGAGGCTCTTTGTACCTTTCTCCACGGAGTCCCTGTGGAAGTGGCTGATGAATTAATAAGGTACTAAAACTATCCTTGATAAGTGTAAATGTTGCAATTTTTTAAATGCGAATTGCATTAAAACGTTTTAATTTTATCCCGCATATTTAC
>JACNLN010000212.1 GCA_014381485.1 Fidelibacterota bacterium | reverse complement strand
AGCTTGAGATGAGAACAAGGATTAATAACGTAAGGTATATTAAAACATACCACGGCTTTATTTTTGACCACCATTTAATCTTATTCATAATGATTATTCACCATTACTTTTCCTAATATAGTTTAGGAAAATAATTCAACTAAAAAATAGATTTTTATCATCATTTATTTTACCAGGATAACAATCAAATGGTAATCACTTTATCTGCCCTCTGCTGAACATCGATTATATCAGGCAGGTGGCTTGGAATTCCAACCTGAACCCTATCCATTAATCCAAAATAATTCAAACAGGTGCTGCAGATGATCAGCAGAACACCATTTTCAGCCAATATTTTTAATTCTTCAAGAATGGGAGAACCTTCCGTTGTGAGCTTAACACCGTCGGTATAAAAAGCAATAGCATCGGGTAATTTCCCATTTTCAATCAGGAGCTTGAAATAGGCTTTTATCAATTTATGCTGGAGTTTCTGATCGGCACTTCCCATACCATCCCGTGTTACAACTAATGCAGTAGATTTTTTTTCAGATTCCGTTTTCATCATTTCATCCTTCACTTTTTATCAAATTTAAGAGTTCAAATCTACTGAAAATTTCACAACACACTCAAAAGGTTCTTTATCTCCTCAGTTCAAACCGTAAGTTATTACATTTTTCTTGATTGTGTTGATTCTTTAAACATAAAAATAGAATCAGGTTTTGGAAATATTTACAGAAACAACCTTTCCTTTAAAAATTTCTCGAGCCAGAACAAGCAAAATCAAAGCAATTCCAAACACACAGATAATCGTTGCTCCGGTTGGTAAATCTGCATAATAAGAAGTAATACAACCGATGAACGAGACAACCACTCCAACTATCCATCCAAAAATCAACCTTCCCCAGAGCGAATCCGTGACCATTACTCCCATCACAGCCGGAACGACCAAAAATGTAAAGACAAGTAATACACCGGCGATTTGAACCGAAATAGTCACCATAAATCCGAGCGTGAGATAAAAAAGCAAATCCCAAAATCTGACAGAAATCCCTTTTTCAACAGCTTCATCGGGACTTAGTGATATCAATAGAAATCGCTTTCTCCATATCCAATGCAATAGTCCAATTATAAGATATACGATAGCTACTTTATAAATGACACTACACTTTACCCAGAGTATTGATCCAACAAGCAATGCTTTTATTTGTTCCGCTCCATGAGCCACTCCAGTTAATACCAAAATCATCAAAGCACTTGCTACAACATAGGTGATCCCAATAAATGCTTCCTGAGGTACTTTTTCATTTTGTGTGCGTGTGAGCGAAAGAATCCCTGCTCCAATACAGGTAGCAAAAAGTCCAACTAAATATGCGGAACTACTTCCAATCTCTGCCCCAAAAAGCAGAGCAACAGCACTTCCTACTGCAGCAACCTGTGCAAGCGCAATATCTATAAAAATAATTCCCCGCAAAACAACATGAAGCCCCATATACGTGTGTAATCCAACCAGCACAACCGAAACAAAAAATGGAGCTGCCATAAACTTCAATATCTCTCCCATGTCATTCCTCCATATTTTCAATCAATTGTTCAATCAAATAATCAAATAGATCAGTATAGGATTTAATAAATTCTTTCCCCTTTACCAGAGTTGGTAGTATAATTAGTTTTGCTTTTGATCGATCCGCTGCTTTTTTTGCCTGAGAAACATCAACATAATTTGCTGCTAAAAGTATTTGAATTCCCCGTTGGTCAATCATTTCTACAAAGGATTTCAAATGCCTTGGCGAGGGCGGAATGCCGGGACGGTTTTCTAGATATCCTTCAATTGATAAACCAAGCCAATTTGTTAAGTATTCCCATTGTTTATGATATGTGACAATCTCCAAACCTTTGAATAGCTTTGCCTTTTCCTCCCACTCGTAAATTTTAACATCCATCATTGATTTGAAATTATCAAAGTTTCTGAAGTACTCATCCCCATTTTCAGGATCAATTTCGGCTAATCTATTTGCGATTGTTTCTGCCACTTTGATACCATTCCTTGGGTCAAGAGTGTAGTGTGGATTTCCGAGTGGATGGATATCACCTTTTGATCGGTCAATCTTTCCAGTCGGGACTTCGAGAAGTTCAATTCCTTCTGAACAGTCCAGACAGCCAATTTTTCCAGGTCGGATTTGCGGATTGCGGGCTACATCAATAAGTGGTGGAAGCCAACCAATCTCAAGTTCAAGGCCGTTGAAAACTAATAGGTCAACATTATTCATTTTGCGAGCGTATGACGGTTTTGCTTGGAGATAATGAGGATCCTGATAGCCTTTGCAAATCGCTGAAAGTTCAACATTCGCGCCGCCAACCGCTTCCGTGATGGAAGCAAGGTCAGGCAGGGTTGCTACTACCTTTATTTTTTTCGCAAAGGAAATTGTTGGAATGAAAATTGCCAACATTAAAATTCCAATCACGATTTGTTTGATTGTTTTATTCATTCTTTCCTCCAATTTATTTAACAACTGAGCTACAGAGATTGTCAATTATTTTTTCAGTGCTGTCCAAAACATTTTGTATTAGATATAATCTGACCTTGGCTATTGTCGATATTGTCTCTAAGAGACTCCTTTTCCCTGAAGGGTCTCCCTTGACAAGGCGTCTCTCCAAAGGAGTACAAATTAAGCCATACAAACTGAAAACAATCCACCTCACCTTTATCCTCTCCCCCACCTCCTGAAGAATGAGGGCCTGCCAGCCCCGCACAGCATGGGGCAGACTGGCGGGCAGGCACCAGGGGAGAGGAGTTTTACTGAGGCAGCCAACATCTGGAAAGCAGATGCACCAGACCTTCTCCCCCTTGATGGGGGAGAAAAACAAGAGGGGGTGACATCTGGGAACAGTTACCACAGCGAAACTAATATTTCGAGATGTTTCTGATTCCAAAGTCAAATTCATAAATGCTGTCTAAAAAACTTCCTCAATACATTTATATTGGACAGATGTTATTTTTTAAAAACTCAGTGTTTTCTGAATCTCTGCGGTTAAAATTCATTTTTTTAATATTTATGAGCAGGATGCGACCCAATGGTAAAATTCATCTGTAAATAGACCGCAATGTTGGCATCACCGTTTTCAAAATCTGTATAAACCAGTTCAAGTCGAACCGCGCTGAATTCACTCGGCACGAAAGCGATTTGAGTTTTGTACTCGCTGGTTTTTTCTTCAATTGCTTGACTGAATCCAGCCGATGTCCACCAGCGCCGGGTGAATTTGTATTGGATAATACTGTAAAATCCAGCATGATCGCCATTGGCATAACTCAGAAACTCATTTTGCCAGGTGAATGCCTTGCCATACACCTTTCTGATATCCTTCCATTTGAAAGTAAAATCAGCGCCGTAAAGTGTGATGATGCTGTTTTCATCCTTTGGCCCGTAAAGCACCGAACTTCCAAATTCAATCGTGGAATTATCAGAAATATCCCACAGATTTGAAAATCTTCCGCCAGTTGCTGGCTGATTGCTTTCTTTGTCAAAAAGTTCATTTGCATCACCGTCAATTAGAATCCCGAGTATTTCTGAATACCACGGTAGCGGAATAGAATAACTCAATTCAAAACCAACGTCCGCCGCAGCGTGATGGCCAAAAATATCTTCCACTCCGATTGGCGCATTGACAAATGGTGTTTGATGAGTATGAAGCGAATTGTGCTTGCCAAATGGCAGCAGGAATTTCCCAGTCCGAAGTCCAAATCCTCGTGGTAAAGACTGAAACATGAGATAACCCTCCTCAATGTCAATTGACATTCCGTGATGGTCTTCGTCGTGTGGAGGATGCAGTGCCATAACCACATCTGCTTTGAAAAACGGGTCAACAATTGAAGTGAATTGTAACTCCATCTCTTGAATTTTGAATCCGTTTGTCTCTTCGTCAGAAATTGGATTATGTGCCACTCCGAGAAAAAGTCCATTGGCGCTGATTGCAGGGTTCATCACATTTGATGCGCCTGAAGCAGTTGTGCTCTGACCAAATAGCAATGTCATTGATGTGCTAATTATAAAAATTGTAAATATGCAACATTTCTTCATATGTAACTCCTATTAATTGGTATTTATCTACCACAGAAGGCAGATAATAAAGACTGTACTATGAGGTATGAATTAGCAGGAAGGAGATGCTCGGGAAGGTGGGAGTAAGGAAGAAAATACTTTTGGCAGAGAAATATAATGGACTGCAATAAATGATTGAACAGGCTGAAATGAGGATGTCTCTTGAAGGTGCTGATATAGAAAATTGTATGTCCATACCTGACACCAATCGTGATTTACATTTGGATTCTGATGATGAGGATCATCACAGTTTTCATTACAGAAGCTGATCCCTACATCACTAATCCAGTTGTGAAAATGAACATAATGAATAGTGTGGAAAATTGGGCTTAAGAAAAGCCACGATATTATTATGAGAGATAAGAACTTTCTGATAGAAACACTCATTTTACCGCAGCCATGTCAATGGCTTCATCAATGAGCATAATAGGAATGTCATCCCTGATGGCATAGAGGTATTTTCCATCTTTCCTGAGAAGTCCACCTTGAATGTGATCTGTTTCGTTTTCTCCACTCCGTTTTTTCACGCTACCTTTATCAATAGCAGTATTAATCCTTTGGACCTCCTCATCAGAGATCAGATGAACATCCTCTTTTGTTTCAGGACAACACAGTATGTCTAACAGTTCCTGATTGATTGCCATATTTTCTCCTGCTTTAATACAAATTTACACACCTTATGAAATCCAAACAAAGAATCATTGTCTTTGAAAACAGTTTTACGAATTTCTTTTTTAGGCGCAATTTCAAGATATTTCTCAATAAATATTAGCAAACAGAAATATTTGAAGTATTCATCAACCATCTTAAATATTTCCAAATATCAATACATAGCATCAGAAAAATGTTGACATATCCAGGAGTTCCCCCAAAAATAGCCTGTAGAATCTTGTAACTGTAGTTATTACGCCAGATATGAATATTTACAAGTGGCGGAGACGTTTTTCTGCGAAAAAACGGGTGGTGGTCAAATAATGTTTGAAAAATCATTAACTTTGTATAGAATGATGATTAAATACTTGTTATAAAATGGAGTTAAAATAATGATTATCTATAAAAAATATTTTTAAAAAAATTATAAGTATAGATATGAAGACATTTAAGAAATGAAATATTTGCACTTCAAAATATACTCGTTTTTAATTTTTGAATCTTTTTTGTTTTCACTTATGGCACAGGAATGGCAGTTACTCGGTCTTGAAACAGAAGAAATAGAAGCCATTGCAGTTGATCCAACCAATGAGGACATCATTTTTGCTGGGAGTTCAAGTGACTTCAGTGCAGGAAAAGTTGGCGGAATTTTTAAAAGTACAAACGGTGGTGCATCCTGGGATACGCTACTATGGGGAGTCACCGTCAGGGATATTGATATCCATCCTTTCAATCCTGAAATAGTATATGTAACTGCAGGTATTAATTCATTAACTCTACCTGGAGTTCTAAAGACAGAGGATGGTGGAATGAATTGGTTTCATGCGGATTCAGGTATATTGATGTATTGGGAAGAAGGACCAGGGGTTTTAGCCATTGATCCATTGCATCCCGATACCCTTTACGCTGGCACTGGAGGCTTTTTCGGTGGAAATCTATACAAAAGTACTGATGGAGGTAATCAATGGGAAGCTATTGGTGACACCATTATGAATTGGAATGGGGTGACAGCAATTGCTATTGATCCCAATAATACAAATACTCTATATGCTGGAACGGCATGGATTGGTGCAATATGTAAGAGTACAGATGGGGGGGGGGGTGAATTGGGAGAGATTGGACTTTCCTGAAGTGGGACTAGTCCATGATCTAATAGTACATACCACGAGTTCTGATACAGTTTATGCAGGAACATGGTTTTATGGATTTTATCAAAGCACAAATAGTGGAATTAGTTGGTACTCTGAAAACTCAGGTTTATCAGATACTGTAAGCATTCGTAAAATTATAAAAGACTCCACAACGATTTATATTGCTGGTAACGATATGAGTATTGGAGCGGTTTATCAAAGCAATCAGAATAATATTATTTGGGTTATGATAGGAAATGATGGATTTGAACAGGGTGTTAATACCATTAACTTTTTGACTAATAAGAATAAAATATTAGCCGGAACTTCAGGTATATACTCGTATAATATAACGACTGATATAGTTTCAGAAAAAGGGAAATTTCCAAGAGCATATCTTCTAATGCAAAACTATCCCAATCCGTTCAATTATCAAACTATAATTACTCAAGTTTCGCACACCTTAAATTGTAGCACAAATCTGATCTTGAGTTGATCTG
>JACNLN010000165.1 GCA_014381485.1 Fidelibacterota bacterium | reverse complement strand
TCGCAAGAATGTGTTAACTGTTTTTATGCAGCTACAGATTAAAGTTTTCTCCATATAAAGTCAATGATAAAATAGCCGCAGGACTTTTCCCAAAATGGAGATTACTGTGTCCCCAAAGTATTACGGCAAATTATATATTCTCGGCAACCCAACGGATTTTACCAGATTTTACCCTTTAGGGTTTTAAATCTGCCTATTCAGGCTGATCTCCTTCTGCAAACCTTGCCATAAACTCCTGCAGGTAGAGATTCACAATTTCCGGATGGTAGGTGATGATAAGGTTTTCATCATTGTAGTTGAAGCCATTATTAGACCAGTTTGTGGAGCCTGTAATGAGAATAGGATCGCTGTCAGAGTGTTCAGCATCTATGAGAAGGTATTTGTGGTGGAGGAATGCTTCAGCACCCGAAGTATCAGTCACAGCATCCACCCGGACTTCCACTTTTTCACCCCAGGTTTTCATTTTATCAATTTCACTGTACTGCGACCCCGCCTGAGTTTCGTCAAACAGTCCCAAGATGACCAGACCTGAAACATCGGAAAGTTGCGTCTCCATAGTAGCAGAGATACTATCGTCAGTGAAGGAAAATATGCAGAAAAAAATTTCAAAGTCTGCCATGGAAATAGCGTCCAGAACTGCTTCTTTGCTATTATTCTTGGGAGAGAAGTAAACTTCGAGAGGATAGTCGTCCAGTTCAAATTCGTGCAGTCCATAATCAATTTTGTGTGTGTGGAATTTAGAATATTCTGGGTTGGGGGTAGTTGTGGAGGATCCCCACATCTGCTCAAATTCCAGAAGGTATGCATTTGCAATTTCTTCACTTTTGAATTCAATGGCATTATTGGCATTTCGAAAAATACCGTTGGGTGTAGCATTGTATGAACCCGTCCAGACCCATTCATTATCAAATATGGCGAATTTGTTGTGCATATCTTTGCTGATGTAGACACCGCCTGCAGAGTCTGAGATTAAAGGAATGTTCATCTCCAAAAGATCAGAAACTTCATCCAGATACCCATCGTCAGTGATAATCCTGACCTGAATTCCATTGTTATATGCCGTTTTCAATGCTCCCAAAATGGTGTCACTTTCAATTTCATAGAAACAGAAATCCACTGACGATTCTGCAGAAAGTATCCGTTCAGCCAGCTTGAGGTCAATTCGACTGTTTCCCTCTGCTAATTCGCCACTGAAATAAGTGTCATCTACAGATTTGTTGAAATAGACATGCCAGGTTTTTTCTTCATCTTTCTTCGGATGGACAAGATACTCACATCGGGAAAATATCAAAAGGAGTCCCAACAGGAAAAGCAGTAATATTCGATTCATGTTTTTATGATGTTTCACGTTGTTTAATTAGATCATTCTGGATTCTCGAAGAGTCAGTCGATATCCCATAGCAACAGAAGCAGCTAATAGATAACGTATCAAAAAGTTGCTGAGAGGAAAGGGGGTAACACATAGTAGCCATTTTACCAGTTGAAAGACGAAAGGATTAATAAGAATCGTTCCGAGGAGAACTTTCCAGGACCACTTTCCATTCATTGATGTAACAAAATCTGCCGCCACATATGGAGCCAGTTCTGGATACTCCTTTAAAATAATGGGGACGTTGTATTGACCGTATTGGTGGAAGCTTAATAATGCTTCTCCCAGCGTCTTGACGTTATGCATATAGACATTGATTTTCTCGGAATAAAACAACCCTTCTGGAAAGTTCTTCCACAACCGATAGGCAAAATCCAAGTCCTCCCCGTAGGCTGGGAGATTTTCATTAAATCTGCCCACTTTTCTAACTGCACTCATCTTTACTGAGGTACAACCGATTATGAAGTAATTGAAGGGGAGAGGTTTGTCTTCACCGATGATGGATGCCCCCCGCTTTCCAAAAAAGATGTATCGGTGATACTTGTCTTTTGATTTTGTATCCCGTGTGCGAATGTTCGAAACCACCCCAATCACGTTATCCCTACGATGATATTCAACATGCCGTGAAATAAAATCAGATTCCACTTCAATATCACAATCGAGAAGTATCAACAATTCACCGGTCGCCGTTTTGATTCCTGAATTTCGTGTGGCTGCTCGTCCTCTGTTTTTTGGATGGGAAATAACGGTAATGGATTCCTTCCATTCAGGGGATTCCAGAAATCGGGGTGTATCATCAGAAGAAGCATCATCTACAAATATAATCTCAGTTTTTTCTTTAGGATAATCCTGATTTAACAGAGGGGGGAGCGTGACAGGTAAAATGTCAGCTTCGTTGTAAACAGGAACGATGACAGAAACTTTCATAAATATTTTAAAATTGGTACTTCCGAAAGTGAGTCAATGGTCTCACTCGTTTGTGCATTTGTAAGTTAAAGGGAAATGGATGTCCGTGAGTTTCATTTTTTGAAAATCAGACCTTTGATTTTCAAGCCAATAATTCTTATGAGTGCAGAAACAAAAAGCAAAAACCCAACAATCAAGTTCATCGGCTGATGCCAAATTTTGTTAAAGTGTTTTTCAAAATAGTGAAAAAAATCAATGTGTGACTGTAAAACCATCTTTGATTTTTTCTTTTTCACGCTTGCGCCAAGATGGTGAATTGCTCGCGCTTCGGGAAAATAGACAAGCCGCATGCCCGCATCACTGACTCTTTTACACCAATCCACATCGTTGAAAAACATCTTAAAGTGTTCATGGAATTTGCCAACTTTTTCTATCACCCCTCGCGAGGTAAAAATAGCTGCTCCCATAAGTTGCTCGACATCGGCTTGATTTTTGTGGTCAAAATCACCCATTTTCCAATAGTTGAAAGTGTTTGTTTTTGGAAAAAGGTGGCTCAATCCTGTGAACTCGCAAAAAATTGACCAATAATTTGGAAATCTGCGACAAGACGGCTGAATTGTGCCGTCGGGATTTAAAAGTTGTGGTGCTGCCGCGCCAATATTTTCTTCGCTTTTGAAAAAACAAATGAGTTTTTTAATTGCCTCAGGAAGTAGTTCAATATCGGGATTTATAAAAAACAGAAAATCGCCTTTTGACTTTTCAATTGCAATATTATTTGCCAAGGCAAAGCCAACATTCTCATCGTTTTCAATTAAAATTAAATTTGGAACCTTAGCTTGGATTTTCTTTACAATTTCACAAGTCCTGTCAGCTGATGCATTATCAACCACAAAAACTTCGCTTTTAAAATCTTGAATTTGCGGAATGATGGTGTGAAGGCATTTTGAGATGAAGTCTTCACTCTCGTAGGTGACGATGATGATAGAAAGTAGCATTCTAAATTTCAATCAACTCAATAGACGCTTTTGTGGGAACTTCGCAGCTGCCGTCTGTGGTTAAAACATCGCTATCAATCTTATACCACCAATCTCGAAACTTCACAGCTCCTGCTTTTATAAGGTCGCGGAAGCAATATCCCTCACGGCTGGGAGAAATGATGGCAACTTCGTGTCCCAATTTTGCCAATTCATCTGTATATTGGTAAACAACTTTTAACCCGCTAATGGGAATTTTAATTAATCCGGGGAGAATGTAGGATATTTTCAAGGTTAGAGTAAAATACACATTAAAATTTTATCTTTCCAAAATTTGGTGGTAAATATTTACTGTTAATTCCGCCACTTTTTGCCACAGGAAATTGTTTATAATATGGTCTTTCAGTCGATCACCTGACTTTTGATTTAGTGCTATTTCAATACCGTTACGAATGGAAGCAATACTGTATGGATCCACATAGGTAGCCATATCCTCAAAGTAGTCTTTTGTACCGCCGTGTGGAGTTATCACAATTTTAGCACCAGCGAGACCGGCTTCAAGTGCAGCAATGCCAGGAGTTTCATACATGGCTGGGAGTACAAAGACATTACAGGCTGCATACGCCGATGCCAGCATAGGTGAATCGTGGTCAATTCCTGTGATGATAGTGAGATTTTTGTTCTTTTTCCCCTCCTCTATACAGAGATCTGCTTCTTTAGATGGAAAGATTCTTCCGATAATGATAGCAGGGTGATCAATTTTACTCAACGCCCTAATGAGAGAAAGTGTCTTTTTCCTCAGGACACCAATATGTCCTACATTAAGAATGAAATCTTTCACCCCATATTTTTTATAAAAAAGTTCGGGATCTGCTTCTGCGAACCGTTTTTCTACACCGTTGGGAATTATAGTAATATTTTCCTCCGGAACGGACAAGCCATCTCTGATAAGTTTTGCTTCATCGTTCGTATTTGGTAACACACGGTGAGCCCATTTACAAATATCCTGTGTTATACCATAGCCTGACCAGATTGCTGGACTGATAAATTTAGCGACAGCATTTATTTTGCAGACAGTTTTCATTGTGCGAGCAGAACGGCGAGTGAAGAAAATGGGTCTTACAACAAACTTTCTATTAAGTGAATGTAAATATCCGGCGATGTCATATGAACCAATATCTGAACCATGAATATGGAATAGATCTGTATTGAGAATCTCTCGCCGGGATTTCCAGATATCCAATAACTCTATCTCAACACCAAGTTTTTCAAGGTATTTTTTCATCTGGAGTATATGAGTTGTGGGACCCGCATGTCGCATCATAATAGTGTGGAAACCGGTCAATGTTACTTTCACTGTTTTAACCTCCTGTAGAAATATAAAATATCGTTAAAAATCATCTTCCTGTTAAGTTTTATCCGTAAAGCCATTGGAGTTATAAATTTACTTGATAATTTTTTCTTTTGCCATTTGAGTTCATGCAAATCAATTACATTTTCTGATTTGGTTGCAACCAAATCCTGTGGTGATTTTTTGACAAGCAGATAAATTGGCGAAACTAAATGTTGCCACTGAATATCAATTATGTCTTTGTTGAATCTCGGAGTCCACTTTACTTCCAATCGTCTTTTCCACCATTTGGCATAATCTTTTAACGCATAGATGGGAATATCTTTCTGGTGAATATATTGAAACAACCAATTTAAGATAGTTAAGTTTCCAGAGGAAGGGTGATCATAAATAAATATAGGCAGATTATGATCAACTCGTTCTTGGATGACATTTTTAAAATAGTTCTTAATGTCATCTTCTGTGTGGCGAGCGTTTCTCAATCGCCTTGGGGAAACAGGATGAATAGGAACCTGTAAGACAGATGAATAGCGGTCTCTGAGATAGGGGTAAAAAGGGAGATTATCGTAATCAAGCGTGAATTCCGAGGAATAGATAAAACCAGCCTTTTCAATTGCCTTTGCCAGAGGTATGTTCCATTCGCCATAGGGTGCAGCATATCCACAAAAAGGGATCTTTGCTTCGTTAAGAATTCGACAACCTTCTTTAATATTGGCTCTATTGAAAGAGTAACTATTTGAGACTTTGTGGTGGTAACAGTGAAGACCAATCTCTTGGTTCTTCATTTGGGCGAATTGTTCGATCCTATCTTTGGTACTTTTAGTTTCCACAAACCATGTCGCAGAGACATCGTAGTTTATACAGAGTTGATAAAAAGAATCAATTTCTTCCTCTGAAGCGAAATCGGTGTCAATACGAAAGTTGAAGATAGACTGGTGCTCATCGGGGAATGGGTAGAGAGACAAAAAAGGTAGTTTCCTGACAAAATGGAGATATTCCAAAGACCTTTGAATAACTTCCCGGATAGTGTTTTTAGATATACGCGCCACCCGCTCGGAGGGAAGATGCGATGCGTGGGTGGGAAAGTTTCGCCGCCTGACTTTGGTATCAAGGACAGTGCTGGAGAAACCTCCTGGAAGGATGAGAGCTGTTCCCTTACCTGATGTATGAATCTGGACAAGTTTCCTTTCAGATTCAATTTCTAATACATCCCCTTTTTGGGGGAGAAACAATCTTGCCTGAATAAACCCGGGCAGGACGCCGCTGAAAATTGAATCATCAGTAGGTTCTATGGTATTCACAAAAGCTGGAACTGTTCTGATATTAAACAGCCATTCTGCCACATCAGCTTCGGTGAGGATTGATCCTCCGGAGTTAAGGTAATGTAGCAAAACATCTTTTTCAGGCTTTGCTCCTTTTTGTGTGACAATCACGACAGAAAATTGATCTGGCAGAATAGATTCTCTAAACGATACAATCTCATTGGATATGCCAATCTGCTGAATGACAATTTCCCATTCTGGTAGCATATGTGTGATTCCTACTGTCAATCTCATTTTAGAAGTCCTTTGAGGGTGTTTATATCACTGCGGTTGATACCGGAGGCAATGGCGATAGTGGGGAGGGCGAGAACAGCTGCTGTAACGGGTACGAGTACAGGATAAAGGTGCTGCCAGAGCCCCACGTATAGAACGAACACGATAGCAACTGAAAATGGCAGAAGAACTCTGAAAAGCAGGTTTATCTGTATGCATTGCCTGAGGTGTTTCATCATCACCAGCATAGAAACAGCTTGATATACAGCGAGGGC
>JACNLN010000162.1 GCA_014381485.1 Fidelibacterota bacterium | reverse complement strand
AGAATTCTGCGTTGAAATTTTCGGCAGGAGCTAATGGTACTGTCGATCCGGTAATCACATCACCGACAGCTGTTGTCAATCGGAATTGATACTCTTTATTATATCCAATTGAAATATCGGAATACTCCGGTTTAGGTTTATATCCGCCATAAGTATAGGTGTAAATAAATGAGTTATCTCCCATCGGACCGTGAGTATTTCCGTAACTTTCATCAAATTCAGCTGCTTCTGTAACCCATTCAAATTCAGCAACAAGATTCATTTGCTCATCTAACAATAAAACCGACGTTAAAGTTGAGTCGTGGATTTGGGGCAGGATTTCAGCATAATCATCAATATGAGGTTCTCCCGGATCCGGAATACCATTCCCACGTCCTTCAAAAGTATCCGAAGGACCTTGAACTGCAACACCGATATCGTCGTTTAGCGGCTCACCTTCATCCCACTGTCCATTTCCATTCGTATCGGAATACGCGGTCCAGTCACCGTTATCATCTATGCCATTAAATAAAGATGTATCCGTAACCAGCATTGTACGATCCACACGTATTACGGAATTACTGAAATCGTGGGGATTTAAAACAGCTTCGATTCTCAATTCCACCTCATAGCTGTCAAAGTCGTCAGAAAATTCAGTAATACTCATTTCTTTTTCACATCCGGTAAGAAGTAAGAATATTACTGAAACGGTCATTAAAAATCTCAAGCTGTTCCTCCTTAAAATTTGAATTCGAAACCAATCGTTGGTAAAATCGGAAACATACCAACTGCAGTAACGATATCTTCTTCTAAATTCCAATTATACAAAAAGGTATTGAAGTGGTTGGTGATGTTAATGATTTGCAGTTTGAACTTCCCGTCCAGACCAAAAGGATGAATCTGTCGCATCCAGCTCATATCAATGCGAAAGTAACTGGGATAGCGAGCAGAATTTCTCAATCCTTCAAGTTCAACTAAATTGGAATAGGGATTTTCAGTAGAAGACATTCCAATTCCAGACAAATTTTGTGTGTACGTGTAGCCAACCGTCGGGGTATAAGGTTTTCCATTACTATTACTTAAAGTAAAGCCAATTGAATTTTTATCGTTCAAAGAGTAGTTTGCAACGATATTAAGCGTGTGTGGTTGATCGTATTTTGGTGAATATATTTCACCGCTTTCCTCAACAATTTCTCCGTCACTGTTAAAATCATAACGCTGCTCACTGTTCAAATATGAATATCCAACCCAACCTGTCAAGGTGCCGCTACTTTTCTTCAGCAGAATTTCAAAACCGTATGTTGTACCGTCACCTTCGATATAATCATCATCATCTATGGAAGGATTATTGTTCGGGTTCAACGTGAGGGTATTATCATAAGGTTTGTAATAACCCTCTAAACTTGCGTACCAGTTTTTACCGATCCACTGCTCAACACCAAGAATGTATTGTTGTAGAGATTTGGCTGAATAATTTTCAAGAATGGGTTGCCAGAAATCAACAATGTTCAGGATGTCATCTTCATCATTAACGGTAAACAGGAATTGCTTGTAAATACCGTAAGCTCCTTTCAATGCCAGGTCATCTGTGAGCAGATATTTAAATCCGAATCGTGGTTCATAATAGATTTTATCGTGCAGTGAATATTTTGAAATTCGCAAACCAGGCTGAATCGTTAGGCGCACTGTCGGCTGCCATTTATCTTGAATGTATGAGCTTAAAATGTATGGATTTTGTCCTTGATCCAGCATTACAATATCGTTGAATTGCTGTGTGAAATTCATTCGAAGATTTTTCAATTCCAGACCTGCAGTTACTGTATGTTCAGAAGAAACAAACCAGTCCAGTTTTTCCTTGATTGTCCAGTCATTGATTTCGTTAAATACATCAATGGTAATTTTTGTGGTCCCCTCGACGGTATCCTGATTTGTCATTGCAACATTCAAGTCAAATTGGTAATTCGTGTTGGCAATGGATAAAGTGGACAGAAATTGGGAATTGGGCACATATCGCCATTGTAAACTATTAGTTGCATTTCCCCAGTCCCACTTAAAATCAACTTCATTTTTATATTCTTCGCCTAAATTAAAAGCAACAGCATCGCGCCCATAAAACGTTGAAAATGTCAAACGACTTTTGGGGGAAATATCGTAAATCAACTTCCCCTGAGAATCCCAGAAATAGTATTTCCAGTCCATCGGTTCATCTTTAGACCAGTAATACAATTTTGCAAGCTGGTCAAAATATGTACGTCGTATTGACCACATCCAGGAACCATTTTTTATCGGTCCTTCAGCCAGGATTTTCGTGCTGAGTATACTCACTTCTCCCTGAATCTGGCTCACATCCCAATATCGTCCGGGTCCCTGCTTGTTAAATAACAGTCCACGTTTAGAATTTCCTTCCTTAGAGGTTACTTTTAACACAGATGAAATCCGATTCCCGTATTGTGCCGGGAATCCTCCGATGAGAAACTCCGCATCGGAAATAGCTTCCGCGCTGAACGTAGAAAAAACACCCCCTAAATGATAAGGGTTGTAAACTTCAATTCCATCAAGCAGGATAAGGTTTTCGTCAGGACTTCCGCCACGTACAACTAAAGCAGAGGAAAAATCGTTTGCTGCGTTTACACCGGGTAGAAGTTGCAAACTTCGAAAGACATCTGTTTCTACAAATGCAGGTGCAGTCTTAATATCTCGGAGTGTCAGGTTCACCCGGCTGACTTCCACTTTTTTCTCAAATCTCTGCCGCTCTGCTGTAACAGTAACTTCCTCTCCTTTGAGAATACTGGTGTTCAACTCAAAGTCGTAACGTTTATCATCTTCTGACTCTAAGGTGATTGTTTTTTCAATAGATTTGTATCCCATCATCATTATTTTTAATGTATATGTTCCCGGTGGAATATCGGTAATAACGAAATAACCGGAGTTGTCGGAGGCTGTACCCACAACCGTATTTACCAAAATAATATTGGCGTACATAATAGGTTCCCCGGTTTCGACATCGCTGAGATACCCGCTGATGCGACTGGTGTTTCCTTTCGAAAGTGCAAAAGAGAGCATTATTACGAATATGAATACTTGATATTTTTTGATTACTTCGTTCCTTTATTTACTACTTACCACTTGACAGAAATACTTTCGTCCATATTTCCATTGCTTCCGGGATATTATTACCCATAGTGCTACCAGATCTACCGCCTCCGCGACCGCCGCCCATTCCACCTCCGCCACCGCCCATTCCTCCACCAGGCATTTTTCCACCAGACATTCCACCGCCACGAGAAGCTTTCGAACTACGCATAGAACTTCGATCCATTTCCGGTGTGGTAAATCCAACCCCGATTTTTTTACCGGGTTTTACATTGACAGCGAATAAATTTTCTGCTGACCTTCGTAACGGTATTTTCATTTCATACGCAAACACACCTTTCTCATACACAGCAATAACGTCAATTCCTGCAGTATTGTTAATACCAAATCGTGCCATCTGATTTTTCCCCGGACCGATAACTTCAATCTCATTTTGTCTGGACAGTAAGTCCTGAATGAAAAAATCAAAATCCCGCGAATTCTGTTCGCGATCCTGCATCATTTGACGAAATCCGCCCATTCCGCCGCCGACAGGATAAGTAAATCCGTAACGACGGCTTTTTCCACCCTTTGGGTCAATCCAGACAGTAAATCCACGTGTAAGTGCCTGCATGATTGAGTTTCGATCCATCGTGGTCAGAGTTAGATATAGGTTACTCTCATCATTCATAAACCCAATCCCAACGTGACTGTTTTTCGGTACAACCAGATTTTCCTGCCACTCATCCAGTTTACCATCCACAGTGATTTTCTGTTCAGTCCACTTGCTTTCTAATTTTATCTGATTACAGCCAACAAAAATAGTGCTGACTAAAACCAATATCATAATTTGTTTATTCATTTTTTCCTCTCTATTTAATTATTATTCGTCCGCAATTCTTGTCTTGCTAAAACTTAAATTATTCAATCTCAAACCCACCCATATCAGAATTATTTTTGTTACGTTTCTGGCTGAACCTGCTCCGGTCTTCCATCTTCCCAAAATGATATTCCAAGGAAATGGATGCAATCTGGCTATCAAACTTCCGGTAGCTCTCTTGAAAATAATTGTCGCTTTCAGTCGTAAAACCAAAGCCCATGGTATCGAACAAATCATTCAATCTCAGCGAAACTGCCAGCCGGTCATCCATAAACTTCTTTTTTACAGACATACTGCTGAACGACATGGAGTTTAAGCTGCCAATCGGGATATCCCGTGGCGATCTATAAAAACCAGTCAACATAAGTTCAGTACTGGGAGCGATATTCCAAATAGCCGATACCCGTCCGAAAAAACCCGTGGAAGTTTCATCATAATCGTCGTTATCAAAAACACTGGATGCATCCACTTCATCGGAGAACAGATTCCCGTTTGCCATTATACGAAAACCTTTACCAAAACTGCCCGATAAGATGAATTCAAGACCATAATTCTGCAGTTGGTCATAATTTTCGTATGTCATGGTGGTTACTCCAGTGGAATCAGGAGGCAGTTTGTGGTGACTGATCAAGTCCGTAATTCTTCGATAGTAAGCAGTCACGGAAGTAGTAAAACCATTGTTGAAACGGGATAATCCCACTTCAGCAACATCAATATATTCCGGTTTTAAAAACGGATTCCCTGTTCTAATACTGTATTGATCCAGTTGATGAATGGCAGGATTCAATCTTCGGTAAGAAGGCCTGTGAATCCTCCTGCTGTAACTTAACTGCATTTGTAAAATCTGCGGTCCAATTGTCAGGGTTGCACCGGGGAAGAAGCTGGTATAAGGGTTTTCATATTTTTCACCTGTATCAATCAATTTGGAAACCGTTGTTACTGTTTCGCCTCGTAAACCCATCTGTAACCCGAATATTCCTTTTTGCAGTGAGAATTGGGTGTATGCTGCATGAATACTTTCATCGAACAGAAAATGGTTGCTGCGTGAAGAGTCAACTGTTTCCGTGTTCAATCCATCCTGAGATATATCAAATGTGAAAAATTGATTATCGAATGCTCGGCGGGTTCCTTTATATCCTATTTCCAACTTGAAATCCTGGCTGAAGGGATGAATATAATCCATCTGCAGGTTGGATTCATTTTTCTCATTATCAGTGGTAGTTCTCTCTGGATCCGCATCGAATTCTGGCCACTCTGGATTTGCAGTTGAGATCATGGAGTGAGTCCGATTATCTGTCCCTGTGGAATGATTTGCGAATGCGGACAGTTTCTGCTTCGGTTTATTGAATTTTCGATCATAAGTCAAGGTCATATCCAAACTGGTATGGTCATTATCTGCATCCGTATCTCGGTAATAATGAATCATTGAATCAATAATGGTTTCCTCTGTCTCAACCGTCCTGTCGCCAATACGATCACCATTACTGTATGATAACGTCAATCCGATTGTGTTATTCAGGTTTGGATATAGCTCCAAACCAGACTTTATCAAATAGCTTTTCCCGCCCCGCTCGCCGCTGATATTCTGATCCAGAATCGTGGTGACATCGTTGGAATATGTTTCACGGTAATTACCTCCGCTACCCGAGCGGATATCATTTCGAAGAGCTGAATTCAAAAAGAGATTTACCTTTTCATTTCGAAAATTAATCTGTCCGGAAGTGTTGTACGCATCGTTGGTTGAAGCGCCTGCTTTAATATATCCATTCAGTCCAGCGAACTTGTTTTCTTTCAGGATGATATTGATTATTCCTGCCATACCTTCAGGATCGTATTTGGCTGATGGATTTGTAATCACTTCAATATCCTGAATGTTATCTGCTGGAATGGCTTCCAGCATCATTTCCTGATCACTGCTGGTAATGATGGACGGTTTCCCGTCTATGAGAATATTCACATTTGTATTGCCGCGCAGACTGACTTTTCCGTCAATATCCACATCAACACCTGGCACCTGCCGCAGTGCATCCAGAAGTGTGCCGCCTGATGAAACGGTGTTTTGCTCTACATTAAATATCTTCTTTTCAGCCGTCTGTACATAGATGGGGCGTTCACCCTGAACTTCCACAGCTTCCATTTGTAAGGATGTTAACTGAAGTTCGATTTTACCAAGGTTTTGTTCAATTCTATCTCCGCGGGGGGTGAGCATTACAGACTTAATTATCTCCCGTTTGTATCCAATAAACTCCACAACCACATCATATTGCCCTAAAGGTATTTCTGTGATACGAAATGTTCCGGTTTCATTGGTAATTCCGCCGGTTACGATTTCGTTCGTTCGCATACTTACGACTGAAACAGATGCATATTGAATTGGTTTACGGCTGGAGGAATCTATCACTGTTCCGTACAGCACACCGATTTTAGGTATTTTATCGGTGCGCATTTGTTGTGCAAATGTTAAAGCCTGTAATCCCAGTATTACAAATATTAGTGTTTTAAT
>JACNLN010000102.1 GCA_014381485.1 Fidelibacterota bacterium | reverse complement strand
TATTTAGTTATTCAGATATGATCTATCTCTTCAATGGGAGGTTTTTACGGGATATACCCATAACGATTTGTCTGAATGTATACTATTACAAGTTCAATAAATAATTAAACTTGATTAGGAAAATGTTTTCCGGCTCCAACCCGAACAGGTCTTTTATATCATTTCCAAAGTCAAAATTACCCATATTGATAAAATCTGTAATCCCCTGAGACCAAACCAGATAAATTGTTGAACCCGGCCGGTATTCCCATCGTAAGACGAGATTTGAATTAAACTGTCTATAATTGAAATCCCAATCGGGAATCTCGTAATTGAATGTTCCATCTGAATCTTCGTCAATTTCCCAGTACCACATTTCATCTTCATCATCATAGACTTTCTCTGCGTTATATAAATGTTTAAACCGGTCATCATAGCTGTCACCTTTTGGATCAACTACCTTTATAAATCGATCATATTTTCCTGCTGTGACAAACGGTGAACCATAGTACTGTAAGGATAGGTTTGGTGTCAATGTCCAATCCAGTCGAAAAGTGGAGGACAGGGTATTCTGTTCAAAATGGGTTAATAGATACTCTTCTGTTTCGTTTTGCATATCGTACGAAGGACCATAATCCGACCAATTTGCCCATGTATCTAACTGATGATTGAAACTCACCGATACGCCAATGGAAATATTCATTGTTGGACGCCAATTGATATTGGTGTTCACGCCCTCCCAATGTGTGCCCATCACAGCTTTTCCGTGGTAACCATTGACATTAAAAGACAAATCCTTGTTATAATCGCTGCCAACATTAAGCCAACCATTCACCGTTCCATCGGTCCTTATAGCTGGACCACCCCACAGAATGGTAGTATTCAATCCTGGTCCATCCATGTTCACCCCAGTTCCAAAATTCCAGTAATTCATAAAAGTCATATGAATATTCAGATTTCCTCCAATTGGATGTGATTCATAACCAAAATTGGTACCATGCCAAATACTTAAATTTGTCCCGTAATTTCGAATATACTTCCCGGGGTCATTCTGTTGGCGACTTAACCAGATGAATTGAACTTGATTATCCACATCCCTGTGATAACCTAAATCATTGGCTTCAAAACCGGGAGAAAAAAACCATTGACCAATGCCCCATCGCCAATCACCTTTTACCTTGAATATTGCAGCGTTTTCGGTAAAACCCGATAAATGAGTAGCACTTGAGTCAACGTCTAAATGTTCCGCATCTGGTCTTTGAAAATAGTGATTTGAACCAGTTTGAGTATTTACAATGGCTTCCGAAGAGCCAATCACATTGGAAATAGCCACGCCTCCCAATATCATATACGAATTATCTGCAAAAAGATGGGAAATATCCATCCCAGTTGAATAGGCATCGGAATGGAGCCAATCCAGATGATTATCATCGATTTTCCTGTTTGTAGCTGTAATGATTCCTCCGATAGTTGTTCTACCTTCCCTGAAGTCTTTCTGTATGCGATTCACAAAATAGTTCGTAAGCGGTTCAATTGTCTGTTCATGTTCTGAGCCATCTTCGTACTTGATGCGTGCTTTTTCTTCAGCTGTGACCGCATCCAGAATTCCAATTGACCAGCTACTGTTTGTTTTTCCACTTAATTTAGCTGCGCCCAAAATCCGCGTTGAGCTGGGTTCAGTAATGTAACCATCACCGTATTCATCATCCCAATAAGCGCTGTAGTGCGGTGATCTTCCAATACGCCGTGTGTAAAACAGTGAATTTCGGCTTTGATCTCCATCACCGATACCAAGCGCATAGTTGAAAATGTTTCCACCCTCTACAAAAAATGGGCGCTTCTCTGGAAAGTATGTTTCAAAAGCTGTAAGATTTAACTCAGCAGGATCAGCTTCAACCTGACCAAAATCAGGATTGATCGTAATATCCATTGTAAGATTATTTGTAACACCAACCTTCATATCCACTCCTGTATTATTGAATAAATCATATTTATCAGGATGTACAGGGGGGGTTTTATATAGTTCAGAGTGATTCATTTGTCCTGTTGTATAAGGAATAATCTGAATCTGTTTTTGTTGGGGTATGTTGTTCAAATTATTCAGTTCACCAAAGTGACTGACAAAACCATGTTCGTCCTTAGACCAATATGTCCAATAATCCTCTTCATTGTTATTTGCAATTTCACGTTTTATTTGAAATCCCCAAGTTTGAGACTTGGTTTTAACAAATCGAAGTTCCCGAAATGGTATTTTGAATTCCGCAGACCATCCCCCTTCAAAATAGGCGGTTTCCCCATCCCAGACAGCATCCCAATTCTGATCTGCTCTTTCATCGTCGGACCAGCGTATATCTCGTTTTACCCCCGCAGGGTTCAACCCAAACTGAAATGCAGTTCGATTATCGTTATAGCTGTCTATATACACATAAAGCCAGTCGCTTGGCGACCATTCATCTCTCCGGGTTAATATACCCTTTATCGTACCTGGGTCCGAACAATAAGCTTTAATCCCAACATAAAGATTATTGTGATCGTAGCAAACAGAGAATTCTGTTTGTTCCGTTGGTGCAGTGTTTTCAATCGGCTCGCGCTGAATGAGGTCTTTCTTTAATCCGGCTAAATCCCAGATATCTTCCTCTAATATGCCATCAATAATAATATCCAGACTATTCGTTGGCATGGCAGAAAATTCCTTTTTAGCAGGGTGGATTTGTCCAGTAAATACCAGAATTGTGACAAATATCAGTAGGCTTTTATTCATTCCCATCATATAACATTCTTTTTAGCTATTTCTTCTTAGACAGCATTATCAGTGGTTCGGTTGTCAGCATAATTTATAATTTACCAAGAATTCAGGATTTATTTATCTCATACTAATAGTGGTTTTAATAAAAGTTCCACGCAGAAAAGAAGAGTTCGCTGTGGTTCAAATGTATCTATCCTAATGTAATGAAGATAGGCTTGCCAGCTCATATCCGCTGGACGGCAATGAATGTGGGTCGGCTCCGCTGTAGGAAGGTACACCTAGCAAAAAATTCACACTATCTATCCCAATCTTTCACACCTTTGTAGAAAAAATATATTTATTATCCAATGATCGATATCATACTGTAATTTCCATATCATAAAAAAAGGAGCATCCGATGGAAAAAGGTTCATTTGTCATGTTTGGTCATCAGCACCTATATGCTATCTTCACCGCTATATTCTTCACTATCATCCTGTCTGCAGTTGTGAAAAAATATGCATCATCCAAGACAGAAGCAGTTGTAAGAATAACACTCGCCCTTGTTATCTGGATACAGGAAAGCTCTGTTTGGATTTATCGTATCTGCAACAACATGTTCATAGTTCATGAAAATCTTCCTCTCCATCTCTGCGGCTTTTCTGCCCTTCTTCTTCCTATCTTACTTTTCACGAAAAACAAAAAATTATATGACGTTCTCTATTTCTGGGGAATTGGTGGTGCAACTCAGGCACTGTTAACTCCCACGCTGGAATTTTCCTTCCCCCATTTTCTGTTTATCCAATTTTTTACCGCCCATGGATTGATTGTGACTGCCGTTATTTATGCGACAGTCGTGTTCAATTATCAGCCAGATTTCAGAGCCTTACTCAGGACTTTCCTCATCACCATTTCTCTGCTAATTCCCATCGGATTTATCAATTGGATCCTCGGATCAAATTACTTTTTTATCGCCCGGAAACCGGATTCTGCTTCCCTGCTGGATTTCATGGGTCCCTGGCCCTTTTATCTCATTCCTCTTGCATTAGTGGCATTTATCATCTTTTTCATCATCTATATTCCATTTCCAATTATCAACAGATTAAGAAGATAGCAAATTTTCCCAGAGAAGGTTAATTTTGTGGTAGATTTAATGCTTCTTCATTAATAATTGGTTATAACCTGAAAATAATGGCTAAAAAATTCTCAATAGACATATCTGTTCGCTTCCGGGATATTGATGCAATGGGACACGTCAACAACTCCGTTTATTTTACTTACTTCGAGGAAGGAAGAAAGGAATTCTACCACACTCTTATAGGCATCTCTGGGATTGAAGACATTGATTTTATACTCGCCCACATCCAGTGCGATTTTCACAAACCCATTACAATAAACGATCCTTTAGCTGTTCGTTTGTGGATCAACGATGTAGGAAAAAAGCGGTTTAATTTTGAGTATGAATTAATCAACCGTGATGATGACTCCATTATCTATGCCAGAGGTCACTCTGTTCAGGTTTTTTTCGATTATCAGAAAAATAAAACCAAGCCCGTTTCCAAGAAATTTCTGGAAAAGGTTTCAGACTACATTCATCAGACCTGACTGATAAAAACACGATGATTACAAAAAACATTTATATCGAAGACCTGGTAGAGCGGTATCCAGAACTGATCAGTCCTGTGGCGGACTTCGGGTTAATCTGCCTTCGATGTGGTGAGCCTGTCTGGGGAACTCTTGAAGAACTGGCAGAAGAGAAAAACCTTCAGGAAAGGTTAGATGAAATTGTCAATCAACTAAATGATATTTTAAAAACACAAACAAAATGACTAAAACAATAACAAATTTTCACGATCTCATTCATAATCGTCGCAGTATTAGAAATTACGATCCAGATAGACCAGTAAGTGACGAAATTCTCCATAAGATTCTGGAAGCCGGACGGGTGGCTCCTTCCGCGGCCAATTTTCAGCCGTGGAAATTCATTGTGGTAAAAAGTAAAAAATTTCGAAAAAAATTAAATCAATGCTATCATCAGCCGTGGTTTCACGACGCTCCGGCGGTTCTGGTGGTAGTGGGATATCCAGACAGAGCGTGGGTGAGGAAGGATGGTTTCAACGCGATTCAGATTGATCTCACCATCGCCATGGATCATATGATCTTAGCAGCAGCTGAAGAAGGAGTGGGAACTTGCTGGATTGCCGCCTTTGATGAGACTCGCCTTCGAAAAGCCCTCAATCTGCAGGATAACGAAGTAGTGTATTGTATCACTCCTCTGGGATATCCCCGGAAAGGGTACAAAAAAGCAAGGGGTCCCATCCGGAAAAGAATGGAAGAAGTGGTAGAATTTCGTTAATTACTTTCATTAAACTATGATAAAAAACACACCAGATGAGTCAAGAGATAGGATAGACATTCCTGTTCTTCAGCCCGTAGACCGAACCTATGTCCTCTGGGAAGGGAAGCGGTATCACTTCTTCAGCGGATACGACTATCACCGTCTCTCGAGTCACCCAGATGTGGTGAAGGCTCTACAAACTGCATCCTCCAGATATGGAATCTCTACTGGTGGCTCCCGAATCACAACTGGTACACACCCGCTCCATCTACGTCTAGAGGAAGCACTGGCTCAATTTTTTGATACAGAATCTGCGGTGGTACTCCCCAGTGGTTATCTATCAAACCTGGCTCTTCTACAGGTTGTTTCCCCTCACTATGACCCCTTTTTCATTGACGAATATGCCCATCCCAGCCTTATGGATGCCATTCTCCTTACCAGAAAAAACCCCATTCTCTACCACCACTGCCATGGGAAACATCTTCACTCACTGATCAGAAAACATCACTCTTCGAAGGCAATTCCCCTTATCATTACTGAGGGGACGAACAATACAGGAAGCGATCTGGTACCTCTGAATGAATATCTACACATTACCGAAAAACGCGACGGGCAACTGATGGTTGACGATGCGCATGCTGCTGGAGTTCTGGGAAAAACGGGAAAAGGTAGCTGGGAAGAAGCGGGGGTCCCAAGAGACCGAATCCTTCAAACCGGGACGTTAAGTAAAGCCTTCGGGATTTACGCTGGTTTTATTACGGGAAGTGAAGAACTCACTCAAAAAATTAAAGAGGAAAGTAATATTTTCCAGGGTAGCTCTGCCCTTCCTCTGCCATTATGTGCCGCAGCAATCTGCTCCATCTCTATCCTTTCTGAAAAGCCACATCTCATCACAGAACTTCAAAATAAGTCCCGATCCATAAAAACGAAACTTCGCCCCCTTGGTTTGGATATCCCCCTTTCCCCCACACCAGTTATTGCATTAACCATTTCCTCAATAAAGAAAGTTCGTATACTGAAAAATGTGTTATTGGATCATGAAATCTATCCATCTTTCATCCGGTATCCCACCGCACCGGTAGGGGGATATTTCCGCTTTGCTCTCTCTTCCGCTCACACTGACAATCAGCTGGAATGTCTGTACCAGGCAATAGAAACGTTTTTACACGATTACAGCAATCCCAACTGAACCGTTAATTAGTGTTTATCTATAAAGTCATGAGTCTTTGTTTCAATAGCCCAGTCCTTGAGGGCTGGGATTTGAATATGCCAAAATTCCAGCAGGGCATTCATGCCCTTATCATTTGGAATATTATGCGTTTACAACGCCGTGAACGGCGTCAGAATGTTTGTAGTATCTTTACCCCCGCCATAAATGACGGGGCTAATGACCCCAAGTAGGGTCTCCTTGGGAGGAGA
>JACNLN010000160.1 GCA_014381485.1 Fidelibacterota bacterium | reverse complement strand
GTATAATAATATCAAGCCGTTATCTATTGCTTTTATCGTTTTTCAGCAGACCCTATGGTAGACAGCTACAAAAGAACTAAAAAGGTACTTTCATATTTTAATTAAATCTCACCAATATATTTTGCGTGTTTTTCCAAGTATTCAAAAGTGCTTAACCACTGGATGTAATTATCTGGAATGTTACCACGTATAACTTGTACTGCTGCACTTGGTGCTATTATTTCAAATGAATCAGGTAATTCTGTTACTTTTGGATAAATCCCTAAACTATTTAACACGCATCGAACGTGGGTAGAATTTTTAACTTTAATTACTGCACCGTTTTCAACTATTGAATATTTAGAATTAAATGGACCAATACTAATAAACCTAACTTGGCCCTTAAAAAATTCACCTTCTCTTAAATGGTCTGGAACTTTAATTTTTATATTCCTTTTATTTCATCATTATTAAAATCATATATACCTGTAATTCCTGCCATATGAATAGAATGGGCTAGATTACATAAGTTTGGGAATTGAATAAGTTTTTCTATCTCTAAAGGAGTTTCTTTATCAATACTTGGAAAGACTGTTAATCCCCACATTCCAACAATTTTACTTTCGGTTTCATCTTTTGATGGCTGTCCATGTCGCATTAGGTCAGTCATTATTAAAGCATCATATAGTGGGTCATATTCTTTAAATCGTTTTTCACGAAGAACACCAAAATCACTAAAATCATTTTCACCATACTCGCCAACAATTTCTCCATTGACCCGGTACCAAAAATCGGAAGCTAAATCTGGATCACATTTAAAGAGAGAAAAAGACCGGTAAAATAAAAATTGTAGAAGAATTTCAAATTCTAATTTGTCTGGATTTTTAAAGAAGGGTTCTAATTTTTCCTTTGCTCTGTTATGTGCATGTAGAATTGTATTAATATTTCCCGACATCAGATTATATTGATCTTCTAACTAATAAACTCACTGGTGGACGGCGAATCTATTCCCCAAAGTTTAGCCTGCCCGCCGAAAGCACGTAGGCGGGTTATTACACAAATCTTCATTTTTTCCCCAAAACTAAAATCATGCTGCACAATTAAGTCGTCAAGTCCAGAGAGGTCATGCATATTATCAAGTAACAACAACATAAGATCTAGCAAACTTGTCGTGCCATCCTTGATTGTTTGGATCCCAAAGAATCCAGAAATATCCAAGTAGAATAAAAACAGCAGAAACTATGTATCCTAGGTATCTAATTATTCCTTTTTCGACTGTTATAAAATTACTGTTTTTATCAACTACTTTGAGTTTCATAAACATTTTTCCTGGAGTTGCCCCGCGAGTTGACCAGAAACCAACATTATAAGCGAGTGCCAACAAAGCGGGGAATATGACTGGAATTATTAACTGTGTTATAGTCATTGGTATAAGTAAAATTGCATAATCAATAATATGTGCTATAAATCGTTGGCTAAAACTTGCGAATCGATAATTATTTCCTTCACTATCAACAATTTTTATTGGTATTATTTTTTCAGTTAATGCCTTTTTAAATTCTAGTGGTTTTTCTGCCTTTAACTGCTTTTTAAGTTTCTTAATATGAATTTCAGGGCCAACTATCGTGCAAGAACTATCTTCTATCTGGACTGATATCTTTCCTGAAAGAAGCCCAGCCTGAATTGATGGCTTGTAAGTTGTGAAAATCTCAGTTTGAGATTGTGTATGGTATCCTATTTTGGCTAACGCAATATTAAGCCTTGCAAGAAAGGCATTTTTATCTTGATAAGTCTCTGAAATTGTAACTGCCTTAAAAGGGAAAGCCATTAAAAAACCAAACAATAAGCCAAAAGCAATACCATACCATATTCCAAGATGCAAAACTGATTCGAATTCTAAATCCATCATAAGATAAAAAAGTAAAGAACACAGCAAAGCAAATGGCAAAGCTGTGATCGCAGCAAACCTACCAAATGTGGCCCAAAATCCTCTAGGTTTAATGGTGAGACATCCTTTATGTTTCATTTTTCGAATTTCATATAACTTATTTAATTGCGACACTATATATTAACAACATTATTTTTTCTTAAAGAAAGTAAATCCTATCTTTAAATAAGTCAATAAAAAACAGGGGCAGATAATTCGCCTGCTCCTGCTTTATGCAGAAAGGAAGCATAAAAAGCTTCCATCAACAATAAACTACGACAACATAAGTTTCCATTTATTTTTATGGCAATAAAAAGAAATAACCGGAACGTTGATCGTCAACGGAATGGACAGTGCTCTCTCTGTTACCCTGACATGCTAATATTATCCTATGATATCTTTGTGTAAATTGATGAGGTGAGACCGGTCATCAACAATGAACCTGTAGCTACTTTCCACTCGCAGTTTTGCGTCCTGTATCCAGATTTCTGCCAGACTGGCTTTGCGGGTATTGTCACGAGCACACTCCAGAAAGAGAAAGGATACGTAAATATCAATTGCCATATCCACCAGTCGTCGTGCCACGAAATTGGTATAATCGGAGTCCTTTTTCTGTTTGACAAACTCTACAGCCTTGTAATATTGAGGAACAAAGGCTTTTGCTTTTTTTGATAGTTTGTTGAATTTGTCAGGGTAACTTCCCGCCACAAAATCGTCAAATACTTTGTTCATAGTACCTGCAAGCAGACCCCCAATTGCCCCCACAATTTGAAGCTGGGAGGTTCCCTCATAAATGTTGGTGATTCGAGCATCCCTGTAATACCGCTCCATATCATAATCTTTCATATACCCACTCCCTCCCATCACCTGCATTCCGTTATAAGCCGCACGGTTGCACATTTCGGAAGTGAAATATTTTGTCATCGGGGTGAGAACTGATGTTAGTCGCTCGTAGTACCTGACATTTTTTTTGCTCTCCGAGTTGGCAGCTTCATCTCTTTTTTTGGCTTCTTCCATTTGCACAGCAGGGATTTTAAAAAGGTCCACCACTTTAGCTGTTTCATAAAGAAGCAAACGCCCCGCTTCGATGTTCATTTTCATATTTGTAAGCATTTCGTAAACAGGAGGGAAATCAATGATTGGTCTGTCAAATTGGACACGGGATTCAGCATATTTCCTGGCAGTTCGGTAGGCGGCTTCGGCAATTCCCAGCGATTGAGCAGAGATACCCAGTCGAGCACCATTCATAAGTGACATAACATATTTGATGAGCCCCCGTTTGCGCCGACCCACTAAATAGGCAGGTGTGTGGTCAAATACTATTTCACAGGTGGGGGAACCGTGTATTCCCAATTTATTCTCAATCCGTCGAATGTAAATGGTCTCATCTTTTGAACAGATAAAGAGGGAAAGACCGCGGGCGTCTGTTGTGCCTTCTTCAGATCGAGCCAGCACCAGCAGGATATCGCCACATCCGTTGGTGATGAAGCGCTTAACCCCATGTAGATGCCAGACACCGTCATCACCTCCTTCAGAGGGCGGAATTGCCTGAAGCCTGACGGATTGCAAATCGGAGCCGGAATCGGCCTCGGTGAGAACCATTGCTCCTGTGGCTTCACCACTGGCAAGTTTTGGGATGTAGGTCTCTTTCTGTTCCTCTGATCCAAATTCATTGATGGTTTCAGCAATATCCTGCAATCCTACTAAATTCATCAAAGAGGCATCAGCACGGGAAACCATTTCAATTACCGCATTTTTTATCGCCTGAGGCATATTCAATCCGCCATATCGTCTTGGAAGAGAAACCCCCAAAAGTTGCGCCCTCCTGAAATCACGAAGGTTAGCCTTGACGAGAGGATGAAAAATAACGTCACCATCCCTGCATTCGTGTCCCTCCTCATCAATCTGACTTGCCCGTTCGGCAATAGGACCTGCACACAATTCTCCAGCCAGCTTACAAATGCTTAAATAATTTTCTATCGTATCGTCAGCATTTTCCGGGGCATAATCAAACTTTTTACTATCGCTGTAATCCCCCTCCAAAAAGTCAGCAAGCTCTTTTAGATTCAGTCTCTTTAAATTGTATTCTATGTCAGGATTATCTGTATAAAAATTTGCCATATGTATTTGGTTAGTTTTTTGTTTTATAGGTTTTGATCATCATAGGAATAACATCGTTGACATCTCCCACAATGCCGTAGTGAGCGATTTTGAAAATGGGAGCGTCAGGGTCGGTGTTGATGGCAATTATTTTCCCGGATTCAATCATCCCTTCCCGATGCTGAATAGCTCCTGAAATACCGCAGGCGATATACAGCTTGGGCCGTACGGTAGTACCGGTTTGCCCCACCTGGTGGTCATGACTGATAAAACCGCTGTCTACAGCTGCCCGTGAAGCACCGACGACACCACCAAGCGTTTCTGCTAACTCGTGTATCAACTGGAAATTATCCTTACTGCCGACCCCAGCTCCCCCTGAAACAATAATATCCGCTGCTTTCAAATTGACCTTTTTTTCGCTTACGGTTCGTTCAATCACACTGTTTACAAAATCATCTTCGTCCAGCTTAACGTCAATGGGAATTACCTCTCCTGAAGGATTCTTAATCGGTTTGTCCAGCTTCATCACTCCTTCACGGACAGTAGCCATTTGGGGGCGGTGTTCAGGAGCGATAATGGTAGCAATAATATTTCCTCCGAACGCTGGCCGGATCTGGTATAAGATGTCCTTGTACGTCCTGTTAAGTTTTTTGTCCTCGTGGTTTCCAATCTTCAAATCGGTACAATCGGCAGTCAGACCGGTTTTGATTTTACTGGCTACACGCGGTGCCAGATCTCTGCCCAAAGGTGTAGCACCAAATAACACAATCTCGGGAGCGGTTTTTTCTATCACAGATGAGACGATGTTAGTATAGGGAAGGGTTTCATAAAATTTCAGTCTTTTGTCTTCAGCCGTGTAGAGTTTGTTACAGCCATAGGATAAAATATTGAGGGTGAATTGAGAAATATCATTCCCTACCATTAGAGCAGTGACCTTTACATCCAATGTTTGGGCAAGCTCCCGTGCCTTACAGATCAGCTCCAGGCTGACATCGGAAATTTCGCCATGCTCGATCTCAATGAAGACTAAAACGTCACCTTTGTTTGTCTTATCAGCCAAATGTCCGCTCCTCAATCAGTTCGGAGAACAGCTCCCTGACCCCCTTTTCTGTTGGCTTAACTGTTTTTGTTTCAACGGCGGAAACCACCACACTCTGAACCTTCTTCACCTTTGTGGGGGAACCTTTCAGACCGAGGCAGGCAGGTTCGGCATCCAGATCTGCTGCTGTCCATGTTTCAATCAATAAATTTTTTTGAGAAAGCTCCTTACATTTTTTATCAATTTCTTCCTCTGGAATATCAGAAGCATATCCCCCCGTGGGAGAACTGTTTTTAATCTCCTGCTCCACCTCAAGGCATGTTCTGGCTTTTTTGTATTTCATCATCAATTTAGCCCCAAAAGGTCGCGGTTGATTAGCGGAAGAGGGTACGGTTATCAGAATAGGGAGTTCTGTCTGAATAGTTTCCCTTGTACGTCCGAGGATTCGAGAAATGGTAATTTTATTATCTGCCAGATCAATTATTTTTTCAGTGTAGGTTATCTGGTTCACACCAATTTTTTCTGCCACCTGGGGACCAATTTGAGCGGTATCACCGTCAATTGCCTGGCGACCGCAGAGTACCATATCAAATTTTCCTATCTTCTTGATGGCAAGTGCCAGTGTATAGGAAGTTGCCAGCGTATCGGCACCAGCGAGAAGTCGGTCAGTCAGGAGTATACATCTGTCTGCTCCACGGTACAGAGCTTCCCTCAGGACATTGGCAGCCCGGGGCGGCCCCATAGTGATCATGGTAATCACACCGCCAAAACGCTCTTTTAATTCAAGAGCCATTTCCAGGGCGTTGAGATCTTCAGGATTGAATATGGCAGGAAGGGCACCTCGATTTACAGTACCATCAGCTTTCATAGCGTCAGCCGTAACGTTTTTGGTGTCTGGAACCTGTTTAACTAAAACGATAAGTTTTACATTCATAATGTGGGCTGAAGATATTATTTTTTATTTAGGATTAAAATCATTTTTATTAGCGATATTTAAAGACTGGGGTAAATTCAAATTCCAACGATTATAGCTGAGGTACTGACTTTTGTTTCTTCTGAGATGAAATAAATTAACCTGATTAATTCATGAGCCATGAATTAATCACCCTTCGGGTCCCGACATGAATGTCGGGATGTCGGGGTTAACCCCGATGAAATCGGCCTTCAGGCTAACGAGATAAAGGATCAAATTTTTTAATGAAATGTCCGGTTATCATTCAAGGTTCATCACACATTTTTGCCTGTCAGGCTTATGACTGATTGGTCAGGCTCCCGACTGATGGGCAATCTTGTCCGGCTCCTGATGGATAATCCTTTCTGGCTTTTGACGGAAATGTTTTTGAATGACCTCCCCTCCGCTGGTAGTCGGACCGGTTCCATCCCCTTCTTGCCTGTTCGGCAAACATGCTTGGCAAGTTCAGACCACCTCTTCATCCCCTCCCCCGACAAGTC
>JACNLN010000159.1 GCA_014381485.1 Fidelibacterota bacterium | reverse complement strand
TAGATAAATATAGAAATATTGCTGATAAATTATTCACCGAAGGCCGATTTCATCGGGGTTAACCCCAACATCCCAACATTTATGTCGGGACTCGAAGTGTGAGTAATTCATGACTCATAAACTAATCAGGTTAACCTTGACGACTAATGTATCCTCGATTCGATTAGATAAGTATCTGGCAGAGGAAATTGAATTTTTATCCCGAACAAAGGTAAAGGAGTATATAAAAACCAGCAAGGTTTTGATTAACGGAAAGCCCGTAAAGCCCAGTTATCTTCTGGAGGGTGGTGAAATTGTTGAAATTGAGATTCCCGATATTGCTCCTTCAGAGGTGAAGGGTGAAGATATTCCCCTGGATGTTTTATATGAAGATGAGATCCTCATTGTGGTGAATAAGCCTGCTGGAATGGTTACCCACCAGGGAGCCGGAAATTATTCGGGAACTCTTGTCAATGGATTAGTTTATCATTTCAGTTGCCTATCTCAGGTGTATGGCGAGCAGAGACCCGGTATTGTTCATCGGTTGGATAAAGATACGTCAGGGATTCTGGTGGTAGCGAAAACGGACGAATGTCACCGACATCTGGCAGACCAATTTTCAAATCGAACGGTTTCAAAAACCTATGTTGGAATCGTTTGGGGAAAATTAAAAGAGAAGAAAGGTGTGATAGATAATTCCATTATCAGACATCCCACAAAACGGAAACAATTTAAAGTGGGAGAGGGGGGCCGATCTGCGATTACGGAATACCGTGTGATGAAAGAGTGGGAATATTTATCCTTACTTGAAATACTCCCAAAGACAGGAAGAACACATCAAATTCGGGTCCATTTGGCATCTATCAACCATCCGATTTTTGGTGATGAGACCTATGGCGGGGGTAAATCCCGCATTAAAGGATACCAACCTGAGGTTCGGAATCAAATTGTTGATCTATTTAACATCGCCAGGAGGTTTATGTTACATGCACGAACCTTATCGTTTTATCATCCAAAAAGTGGTGTGGAGGTGACGTTTTCCGCACCGATACCTGAGGATTTACAAAGGATCATTGACAGATTGGATAGAACTCGTGTGTGATCCAATGCAACATATTATCCAACAATTTCTGGACTATTTAGAGAAAGAAAAACGATATTCTCCTAATACGCTGATGGCTTATCAGATAGATATCAAACAATTCCGTTATTTTTTAAATGGTTATTTTCAGGAAGTAACACCAGATTTTCAGAAAGTAGATAAAACCTGTATGAAGCACTTTCTCGGATATCTAATAGAGAAGGGTTTGGCAGCAAGGACGGTTGCAAGAAAACTGGCAACTATGAAAGCGTTTTTCAAATACCAGGAAAGATCAGAATTAATTAATGTTAATCCGGTTTCTTCCATTCGGGCACCAAAACTGTCAAAAAGATTACCAATATTTTTAGAGGAGCACATTATTGCCAGTTTAATGGAAGCTCCTTCAACAGAAACAGTTGGAGGTCTTTGTGATCGTACTATCCTAGAACTGTTTTACGGGACTGGAATGCGTCTGAGTGAATTGGTCAATTTGAATGTGGAGGACCTGGATTTAACCGAAAACCTTGTAAAAGTTGTGGGGAAGGGAAATAAGGAGAGAATTGTCCCGTTTGGAGATGTTGTTAGACAGGTACTGATTAAATACCTTAAAAAAAGAAATGTAGCTATAGATACAGAATCAAAGAACATTCCGCTGTTTGTGTCTAACCGGGGAAGAAGAATGTCACCAAGAACAGTCCAGGTGAGACTTAAACGATATTTTCAACAAATTTCAGCAGGGATAGGATTAAGTCCTCATATTTTAAGACATACCTTTGCCACACACCTTCTTGATAGAGGAGCTGATATCAGGGCAGTGAAGGATCTCTTGGGTCACGAAAGTCTGTCATCAACACAAGTATATACCCACTTGAAAGTAGAGCAGATGAAGAAGGTGTTTCGCCAGGCTCATCCTCACGCTGAATGAGAAAAATTTAGATTTTTTAAAAATCAGAATGAACAATTGTAAAAAAAATGTGTATATTTAACATAACGATAGTTTGATTCACCTCAGTTTTAAAAATATTATCTTGCCTGAATATCCAACCGTAATGACACGTTTAAATCAAATAATGTCGAATAAATGAAAGGAGATGTCATGAATATTGAAGTCACATCCCGTCATATTACTGTTCCCGATAACATAAAGGAATATGCCATAAAGAAGGTAAATAAAATCCTTCGATATTATGAAAACCCTATAAGTTGCCACATTATTTTTTCTAATGAGAATAGTCAGAATGTTGTTGAGATTAACCTGGCTCTTTCCGGGAAGCAAATTTTTGTTAAAGATGAGAGTGAAAATTTGATGCAATCCATCGACTCAGCTGTGGATAAATTGGTCACCCGTGTGAAAAAATTTAAAACGAAGTTACAATCCCGTCATTAACCAAAAACTATCTTCTTTGACATGAGAGTAATAATTCCAATTGCCGGTTTGGGGACAAGACTTTTACCCCACACAAAAAGAAGGCAGAAATGCCTGTTACCTGTAGCTGAAAAGCCGGTTCTTGATCATATTGTTGAGCCACTTTTAGAGTCCGGGTTTGACCATATTGTTTTGGTAACGGGATATTTAGAGGAACAGGTAAAAGAATATGTGAAAAAATTCGATGCGGAATTTTCGTTCGTACGTCAGGAAAAGGCACTGGGACTTGGTCATGCTGTTTTCCAGGGGTTGGAAGATAGTGGTGAACCAGTACTGATTCAGTTGGGTGATGTGATTTATGATATCGATTTTACTGACTTTTGCAGTTCTCCGCATCACATTATAGCGGTGAATGAAGTTCCCGATCCTCAGCGATTTGGAATTGTTGAGACTGAAGGAGATCAAATTGTAGCTGTTCATGAAAAACCGGAGGATCCTCCAACAAATCTGGCAATCGTGGGTCTTTACTATCTTTCAAGGCAGAAACCTATGTACGATATAATTTGCTATTTGATAGATAATAACATTACCACAAAAGGGGAAATTCAGCTTGCGGATGCTTACCAGTATATGATTGACCGAGGGGAGAAGATTGGTTTTCAACCCGTATCAAATTATTACGATTGTGGTATTCCTGAGACTTTTTTAACCACAAACCGAGCACTTTTAAAACCTTCCGAATATCAAATTGAAGGGAGCACCATCAACGATCCAGTGTTCATTGGTGAGAATTGCATCATTCGAAATTCGGTGGTTGGACCTTATGTAACTGTGATGGATGGAGCCACAATCATTGATTCTGTTGTTACGGACTCTATTGTACTGTGGAATGCTTCTATTGAAGGTAGAAAGGTGGATCACGAAATCGTAGAGGAAGGAAAAGCTAGACAAATCTGTTGATTTTACTTCAATAAAAAAGTTAACTTCCATTTATTCAATCAATCATTTTTTAACGAGGAGGATATGAGCAGACGAATCATTACATCAGAATCGGTAACGGAAGGTCACCCGGATAAGGTTTGCGATCAGATCTCCGATGCCATCTTAGATGAGCTGTTACGTCAAGACCCGGAATCCCGGGTTGCTTGTGAAACAATGATAACGAGGGGATTGACGGTTGTATCAGGAGAGATAAGAACCCACGGATTTGTGGGGGTAGAACGTATGGTGAAAGAGGTACTTAAAAATATTGGTTATACCGATATTGCATGTGGAATGGACTACGAAGAGGTAAGAGTACTTTCTTACATCCACCATCAGAGCCGTGAAATCGCTCGTGGTGTGGACGAGTATGAGGGACACGAACAGGGAGCTGGTGATCAGGGATTAATGATTGGATTCGCCTGCAAGGAAACTCCTGAGCTGATGCCCCTTCCTATTCAATTAGCCCATCGTCTAACGATGCAGTTGGCGAAATTACGAAAAGAAGAAACACTACCGTGGTTAAGACCCGATGGGAAATCTCAGGTCTGTGTTGAGTATAATGATGATGTACCCGTACGGGTAAAAAAGGTTGTTATCGCCACTCAACACGATAATATGCTTGATCAATTTAATGACGAAGATAGTGAGCATGAATTCGTGGAAAAAGAGGTGATCAAACACATCATTACACCTGTTCTTGAGATGACAGGTGTACCCTACGATCAGGAATTTATTGTGAATGGAACCGGGAGATTTGTTCATGGTGGACCGGAAGCCGATACTGGTTTGACTGGTAGAAAAATTATCGTGGATACTTATGGCGGATATGTTCCCCATGGCGGGGGTTGTTTTTCCGGGAAAGATCCCTCCAAAGTGGACAGATCTGCCACCTATATGGCTCGGTATATAGCCAAGAATATGGTAGCAGCAGGATTGGCGGAACAGTGTGAAATAAACCTTTCTTATAGTATCGGGGTTCCTGAACCAACTTCCTTTTTTGCTCGCTCCTATGGAAGCGGAAAGGTAAGTGATGAGCAATTGACGAAAATCGCTCTTGAGGTTTTCCCTTTAAAACCCAAAGAGATTATAGATCAGCTTCAGTTGAAAGAACCGCGTTATTTTGAAACGGCGGCTTATGGTCATTTTGGTCGAGATGGCGATAAATTTACCTGGGAAAAAACAGATCAGGTGGAAATTCTTAGAAAATATTTATGAGGTTAGGATGTCAATCGGAAAAAACATCAAATCAATAGTTGAAGAAATACCCTATAAAATTAAGGATATCAATCTTGCCGATCAGGGGCGTAAAGCTATAGAAATGGCCGAGAAGGAGATGCCCGGCTTAATGGCTGTCCGGGAGAAGCATGGAAAGGAAAAACCCCTTGCCGGCTACAAAATAACTGGATCCCTTCATATGACGGTAGAGACAGCGGTTCTTATTGAGACGTTAAAGGAATTAGGAGCAGATATTCGTTGGGCAAGCTGTAACATTTTTTCAACCCAGGATTACGCCGCTGCTGCTGTAGCTTCAACCGGGACACCTGTATTTGCTTGGAAGGAGGAAACTCTTGAAGAGTACTGGTGGTGCACTCTGCTGGCTTTAACATTTCCGGGTGGTCGGGGGCCAGATCTCATAGTGGATGACGGTGGCGATGCTACGTTACTGGTTCATATGGGATATGAGTTAGAGGAAGTATATTCAAAGACAGGACAGATTCCTGATATTGAAACAGATGTTGAGGAAGAGCGAGTTATTGAGACCCTTTTGAGAGACGTGTTGGCAAAAGATGCGATGCACTGGCATAAAGTAGCCGAAAAACTGATTGGGGTTTCAGAAGAGACAACAACGGGTGTTCATCGTCTAATGCAGAGGGAAGAAGAAGGGACTCTACTGTTTGCAGCTTTTAATGTGAACGATTCGGTTACAAAATCAAAATTTGATAACATCTATGGAAACCGTGAATCTCTGGCAGATGGAATAAAACGTGCTACTGATGTGATGATTGCTGGAAAAGTGGTGGTGATATGTGGTTATGGAGATGTGGGTAAAGGGTGTGCAACATCTATGCGAGGATACGGAGCCCGTGTGGTTACTACCGAGGTTGATCCCATCAATGCACTGCAGGCGGTGATGGAAGGGTACGAGGTGACGACACTGGAAAAAGCGTTACCTGAGGGACATATTTTTGTTACCGCTACGGGTAACAGGGATGTTATCACACTTGATCATATGAGAAAAATGAAGGATCAGGCAATCGTCTGTAATATTGGGCATTTTGATCATGAAATTCAGGTAGCACAACTGAATGCGGCGCCTGATATTAAGAAAGAAAATATCAAACCGCAGGTAGACAGATATACCTTTCCTGATGATCATCAGATTTACCTTCTGGCTGAAGGTCGATTAGTGAATTTGGGATGTGCTACGGGTCACCCCAGTTTTGTTATGTCCGCATCGTTTACCAACCAGATATTGGCGCAACTGTATCTTGCAAAGGAGAAACCGAAGATTGGGGTATATCGTCTTCCGAAAGACCTGGATGAGGAAGTTGCCCGATTGCATCTTGAGAAATTAGGGGTGATACTGACGGAACTTACGGATAGTCAGGCAGACTATTTGAATATTCCCAAGGAAGGTCCGTTCAAGTCGGATCATTACCGTTATTAATTCGCAATTCAATAGTTCGATAATAGAATGATGCTATCTATCCATTGGAGGATGGCATTTTTTTATAAATTTTTGTGGAAAAGCACAGTAAAAATAATGTACTTTTACACGTTAAGTTTTGTTTTAAGTTAAAAACTATGAGGATTAATTCCATTCTAAAGTGAAAAAGCTAATTAATTCACTTAGTAATTTTATTTTCGAAAAAAGGTTTCGTTTATACGTTAGTATCGTCCTTATCGGTTTTATTATTGCTGGGCTGCTTACTGATATTGGTTGTGATTTTCGCAATCCTGCTGACTTTGACACTCCCACATGGAATGTAAATTTAAACATCCCATTAATTGAGGAACGTTATAATATAGGTGAAATTGTAGACAGCGTGCAAATCTTTCAAGGTCCTGATTCTGGGATGCAGATTATTTTTGAAGGTGATCT
>JACNLN010000151.1:4559-6579 GCA_014381485.1 Fidelibacterota bacterium | reverse complement strand
GTCACCCGGAATAACAGAAATGCGATATCTCTCAATTCCCCCTTTCGCATACCCATTAATATTCGCAAACTCCCATGATCAAGTAATAACATAATCAGAAAGTCCCCTATATCTGTTTTTACCTTAAAATATAACCAATGTATAATACACAATTAGATTAAGTTTGCAAGATGTATACAGTAAATACACTCCTTGAGCGAGAGAAGGGACTCGAACCCTCGACAGCCACGTTGGCAACGTGGGGCTCTACCAGCTGAGCTACTCTCGCACTGTTTTTTTAACGTTTTCTAAAATAAAAATACGACGTGAAATATAATAACGTCGATACCCAGAATCAAAATTATTTGGTGAACAACTCGTATTTCCTTTCTTTCCGTGTAAACACCAAGTATGTCATCCCAAGAAAAAGAATGTCTTCCATAACTCTTTGAAGTGCGATTTTAGATCCTTCTTCGGAAACAGTAAAACAACCGCATTCAACATCGATTCCCCTGATTAGCGCCTGGGAAAGAAGGATAATAAACATTCCCATCAGAACAAGATTTATCAGACTTGCCCCGTCAACAAATATGCCAAGAATCAAACAAGCACCCACACATAATTCCAACCATGGCAGAAAGATGGCTACCAGATTCGTCAGACTGTATGGGATTGCATGATAGTTCTGAACAATATCTGCAAAGTCCTTCGGATTAGATATCTTGTCGAAACTGGCATAAATCATCACAAAACCCAGGATCAGCCTGAATATCAGAATAATAATTGGATGTTTTATTTTATTCATTATTCGATAGGATAACCCGCTTTCCTCCATTTAATCCAACCGCTTCGAAAGATAAAAATTTTCGAAAACCCAAAATCAAGCATGGACTCAGCATATTGATCACTCAAATCACATTCCTCTCCATCACAATAAACAACGACGGGATCATCAAATGATATATTTTCTGCTAGCTCTGGAACTGATAAATTTAATGCTCCTTTGATATGAGCGACCTGGTATTCATCTTCATCCCTGGTATCCACAAAAATTACTCCTCTATCGAACATCTCTTTAGCTGAATGAAGGTCAACTCCTCTTATTATAGGCTCGTAATTTTCATCCTCTATTAACAATTCTAAATCAGATATTTCTGCTGATTGAAGTTCTTTTTTTACGGGAATTAACGGTATACCATTTCTCCTGATGGAGTTATAGCCAAAAGAAAAAAGGGCAGCCAGCCCGACAATAACAATGCCCTGAAGGATTAAAGATCTATTCATACTTTGTATTGAATCTTCAAAGAGTGATAATTTATTTTACCTTCTTTGGAATAGAAGATGCTGAATTTCGAATGTCAGGTTTTTTCACTTTTTTCTCCAAATTTTTACAATCTGACAGAGTTTTATTAACCATTTCTAAAACAACTGGATCGCCTGGAATATTTTTATTCATCGACTTAAACGTAAATTCAACAGTATTTCTCTTGTCACCCAATTGATTTCTACTGGCTGATAAATCGGATTGCATTCTTTCGATTTTTTTAAGGACCTTTGGATTATTCTTATACAGTTCCTTAAGAGGTATATTGGGATTTCTCTTACCCAGATTCTTAAGTCGTTTTTCCAGATATTTGATATTACTTTTTATATTGGTGATATTATTGATAGCTGAATCAACATTCACCACATTAAGTTCAAGTAATGCCAGACTTCTACCTTGCTTACCGAGATTGAATATTGTTGGACCAGAATCTGGGGTCTTCAATTTTTGACTGGATTTTCTTTTATCCTGACTAAGAAATAAAAAGTCTGCACTCGCAAATTCCTTCTCAGCAGCCTTTCCATCATTAGAAGTTCCATTTAAAAGAACTACCTGGTAGTCGGTTTTCTTCGTCAATTCTTCAAGATAACGTTTTCCCTCTTCCAGAAAGTTCAGTAGACTATAATCTGCCACATGGTTTGGCAATCCGGTCACGAGACCTAAAATACCAAAATTCAAGTTTCCTCTTTCAACAATCTTGTACGGTTCAAAAACAAG
>JACNLN010000151.1:0-4227 GCA_014381485.1 Fidelibacterota bacterium | reverse complement strand
GCTTTTCTGGCAAGACCGCCAGTTCGACTTTTCTTTCACCCACAGGGGTCTATTTGACCGTGAACGTTTCCCGTTACCAACAGTGTAACGTTCCCACCTCTTGCTTCCGCCGTCCTGCAGGTGTACAACGGAATAGACAGAAGGAACAGACAAATAACCGGAAATATTACTTTTCCCTTCATAGTGTTAATTTAACTAATTTATGTGAACCGTGTCAACTTACAAACCCACCGAATAATATATTTTCTGACATGATGGTATTCGCATTAATACCAAAGCTATAGAAATAACTCAATCGCCCCTGGTTACAAGCAGAACATTTTGAGCAAACTGATCGAATATTTCGGTCTTCTACAATTCTTTATCATAGTCTCAGTTCTGGATAACCACAACATCCAAAGTAATCTGGAAATTGGAAAAAAGTTGATGGAAGGATTGCAATATTATTCGTATCTTAGATACATTACCTACCAGAAAGTAATTATGGAATTTCGGTTTCTGTTAGATTCAGTATATGCCCATAAAGTGGCAGAGAAAATTGGAGTAGATTGCGTATTAATTCTAAGTTGTCACCACACGTTGCAAAAACTGGAAAAATGCGGAGTTCCTGTTCTGTGTTCGATCAAGGAAGTATTGACAATTGTGGATGAGAAGCCGCTTTAATAATTGGGAGAAAATTATGATTCGAGGAACTGTCAAAGAGTACGATAGCTACAAGGGTTATGGATTTATCGCTGGTGACGATGGGGAAGATTATTTCGTCCATGTGAGTGGATTGAGAATTAATCTACAGAAAAAGGGCCTGCGGAAAGGGCCGCGGGTGATGTTCGATGTACAGGTTGATGTCAAAGGTGATCGAGCTGTTAATGTAAGGTTTCAATAATGATGAAAAGACGAAAAATAAAAGAAGAGATCGGTCGCAGCTGGTTGAAACGTTATACCGGTACTGAACCGGAAGAATATGGGAAGTGGATACTGTTAACCAATTTTCAGAACTACGTGGATAAGTTTGCTCTGCGATTTGACGTTAAAGTCAAGGGATTGGGGGGTCCGATGACTTCAGCTACAAATAGTGAGGGATTAAGTATTATCAATTTTGGCATTGGAAGTGCCAATGCTGCTACGATTATGGATATCCTCTCCGGAATTTCTCCCAACGGGGTGCTGTTTTTAGGGAAATGTGGGGGTATTAAGAAATCTGCAGATATTGGTCATTTTATCATTCCCATTGCAGCCATAAGAGGTGAGGGAACAAGTGACGATTACTTTCCTGAAGAGGTTCCTGCCATGCCATCTTTTAAGCTCCATAAGTATGTGTCTCAGATTTTAGTTGAAAGAAATATTGAATATCGGACCGGTGTTATCTACACAACGAATCGGCGTTTGTGGGAACACGATGAGGAATTTAAAGATTACTTGAAAAGGATTCGGGTTCTTGGAATTGATATGGAAACAGCGACTATTTTTATTACAGGATTTGCTAACGGAATTGCACGGGGAGCATTACTGTTGGTGTCAGATAGACCTATGACTCCTGAAGGAATTAAAACGGAAGAATCTGATGGTAAAATTTCCAAAAAATATATTGACCTTCATCTTGATATCGGAATTCAAGCCATGTCGAGGATTGAGAAAGAGGGTGAACAGATAAAACACTTTCTCTATTAAGTAATAAGGTCAAGGTTAAAATGAAAAACAAAATCACAGTATTACTGTTCATTTTTACTACCTTGTCCTTTGGACAGGAATCCATAAAAGTGGTAACCTATAATCTGATGGGAATGAAGCCAGGAACAAATTGGGAGGAGCGATTAGAACATATTATCATGGAGTTTGAAATAATTGATCCTGATATTATTGGCTTACAGGAGATTAATGAATCTCAGGGATTTGGAGAAGATGATAATATGGCTCAAACAATAGCTGACTCGCTGGAAGCATATTTCAATACATCATATTATGTTTATTATGAAGTCACTCATACTTCCTGGGGGGAGTTCGATGAAAGTGTTGGAATTATCAGCAAATACCCGGTTATCGCTTACGGTTATTCATCCCTCACACCTGGTGTATTCCCAAGGAAGGTTGTCTGGAATTATATCTATTCCCCGGTTGGCTGGATAAACTTTTTTAATACTCATCTTTCCTATCTGGATGATCATAATTATATCCGTGTTCAACAGGTTCAGGAGATTATGGAATTCATAACGGAAAAGGAGAATATTTACGACGGGTTTGCTACCATCCTGACAGGTGACTTTAACTGTATACCTGGATCCGATCCATATAATCTGCTGGTAGATGATTCAACAGGAATTTATTTTTTAGACTCCTGGGATGAATTGAACCCCGGTAACCCGGGTTACACTTATTCATCGGATAATCCACACAAACGGATAGATTTTATCTTCTATAAAAACACGGGTGACTTACAAATGGTCAGTTCACAATTAATAATGACAGACCCCTATAATGGTTCAGATTACCCATCGGATCATTTTGGTGTGATGACATTATTTAGCGAATCAGGAGCAAGTACCGATGAATATAGAGACATGACACCAAATGAGTTTCATCTCTACGAGAATTTTCCAAATCCTTTCAATCCAATGACAACAATTGAGTTTGATCTTCCTATTGCTACCGAAGTGGAATTGCTCGTGTTTGATATTATAGGTCGTAATATTGCGGTTTTAGCCGATGGGCTTTTTCCTCCGGGATCTCATAAATTAATGTGGAATGCTGAATCCTTTCCTTCCGGCATTTATTATTATCGGTTAAAAACTGATAATTATATTGCTGTACGAAAATGTCTATTGTTAAAATGAACATCCTCGGCATCTCCGCATTTTACCACGATTCAGCTGCCTGTCTTGTGCGAGATGGCAATATCATCGCAGCTGCTCAGGAAGAGCGTTTTTCACGAATCAAGCACGATAACAGATTCCCTGAACAGGCAATTGAGTATTGTCTTCGGGAAGCTGGGATAACTTCGGAGGAGTTGGACTATGTGGTGTTTTATGACAAACCGTTTCTGAAGTTTGAACGGATTCTTGAAACCTATCTTGCCTATGCTCCATTTGGTATTCGATCATTTCTTATGGCCATCCCGCTCTGGATTCGAAAGAAACTGTGGATTCCTGATCTGATTGAGAAATCCCTTGGATATAAAGGCGAGATCCTGTTTACGGAACATCACGAATCTCACGCTGCTTCCACTTTCTTTCCTTCTCCGTTTGAAAGAGCGGCTTTTCTCACTATGGATGGAGTGGGAGAATGGGCGACCGCTTCATTTGGTGTGGGAGAAAATAATAGAATATCCATCGATTCAGAACTTTATTTCCCTCACTCTCTTGGACTTCTGTACTCTGCATTCACCTATTACACCGGTTTCAGAGTCAACTCTGGTGAATATAAAGTCATGGGACTTGCACCTTATGGCGAACCTAAGTATGTACAGACAATTCTTGATAATTTGATTTATTTGAAAGAAGATGGTTCATTCAAGCTTAATATGAAATATTTCAACTATTGTGCAGGACTGACCATGACGAATGAAAGATTTCACCGGCTCTTTGGCAGGAAACCAAGAAAGAGAGAATCTGAGCTAACACAGATGGATATGGATCTTGCTCGATCAGTTCAGGTTGTGACGGAAGAGATTGTTATGCGTATGGCAAGACATGTATATAAAATAACGGGAGAAAAGTACCTTTGTCTTGCAGGAGGTGTAGCCCTGAATTGCGTAGCAAATGGGAAACTGTTAAGGGAAGGACTCTTTGACGATATCTGGATTCAACCAGCAGCAGGCGATGCTGGTGGAGCGATGGGAGCAGCTCTATTTATCTGGTATCAGTATCTGAATAAACCCAGAAGTGCAGACAATCATAAGGATTCTCAAATGGGGTCTTACCTTGGTCCTGGATATTCCAATGAGGAGATTGAATCATTTTTGAATGAACATTCCATTCCACACTCTCGAGTTGATGGGGAAATTATTGACAGAACGGTGGAACTCTTGACGCAAGAGAAGGTGGTGGGATGGTTTCAGGGTCGGATGGAATTTGGACCCAGAGCGCTGGGAAATCGTTCTATTATCGGGGATACCCGTTCTCCCAAGATGCAGCGGAAGATGAACCTGAAGATAAAATACAGGGAAAGCTTTCGCCCTTTTGCACCGACGGTTTTGGCTGAACGGATATCAGACTATTTTGAAATTGACCGTGA
>JACNLN010000052.1 GCA_014381485.1 Fidelibacterota bacterium | reverse complement strand
ATGAAGGGGTGGTCTGGACTTGCCAAGCTTGCCCGCAAGCAGACTTGGAGGGGATAAAATGGGAGCAGTTCAAAAACATAATTACCCACAATAATGTGTGATGAACCTTTAAAATTTATCATAGGCTATCATTTCCGACTCAATGCCGAGATCGTAAAGCATATTATCACACGCATCTATCATCAATGGCGGTCCGCACATATAGTATTCAATTTCATCGGGATCCTCGTGATCTTTCAGGTGCATATCATATACAACCTTATGAATAAAGCCGGTTGGTCCCGTCCAGTCATCTTCAGGAAGTGGTTCTGATAAAGCAACTGTGTAAGAAAAATTGGGAAATTCATTTGCCAGCTTTTTGAAGTCTTCATCATAAAACATTTCTTTCATGGATCGTGCACCGTACCAGTATGAGATTTTTCGCTCGGTTTTTTTTGTTAAAAGCATATCAAAAATGTGGCTGCGCATAGGTGCCATTCCTGCACCTCCACCGATATAGAGCATTTCCCGATCACTTTCCTTTGCAAAAAATTCACCATAGGGACCTGATATCGTTACTTTATCCCCGGGCTTTAGATTGAAAATATAGGATGAGGCAATACCTGGCGGGGCGTGAGGGAATTCGGGAGGTGGTGAGGCAATTCGGACATTTAGCATAAGGATATTTCCTTCAGCCGGATGGCTTGCCAGGGAATATGCCCGTGTAACTGGTTCGTCATTTACCGAATGATATTTCCACATATCGTATTTGTCCCAATCTTCCCCGTATTCATCTTCGATATCAAAATCTTTGTAGTTAAGTGCATACTCTGGAATGTCAAGCTGGATATAACCACCAGCTCTAAAATCCAATGTTTCACCTATTGGCAGATCAAGGATTAATTCTTTAATAAATGTGGCGACATTTTTATTGGATCGGACGGTACACTCCCATTTTTTAATGTTGAAAATTTCGTCAGGGATGTGGATTTTCATATCCTCCTTGACCTTCACCTGACAGGCTAAACGCCAGTGGTCTCTGGCGTCCTTACGGCTGATATGTCCGGTTTCGGTAGGTAATATTTCGCCACCCCCGTTTAGAACCTGAGAAGTGCACAAAGCACAGGTTCCTCCTCCTCCACAGGCAGATGGCAGGAAAATTTGTCTGTTTGCCAGGGCAGTAAGGAGTGTGGAGCCGGGCCTTACTTTTACCGATTTTTCGGGATCGTTATTGATTTCGATGTCAACTTCACCTTGAGGAAACAATCGGTCGCTGGCGAAGTTAAGCACGATTACCAGCATCAGAATTAAAAAGGTAAAAAAGACAACTCCAAGAATAGTTGTAATCATTCTTATCCTCTTATAAACTGATACCTGAAAAAGCCATAAAAGCCATTGATAGAAGTCCGGTTAACAGCATTGTAATTCCAATCCCCTGCAAACCCTGAGGGACATTAGAGTAGCGAATTTTATGACGAATAGCTGCCATCGCTGCGATTGCCAGAAAGAATCCCACTCCTGATCCAAATCCAAAGACTACAGACTCGCCAAAGTTGTAATTTCTTTCCACTAAAAATAGTGATCCCCCAAGAATGGCACAGTTTACCGCAATCAAGGGAAGAAAGATCCCAAGATTGTGGTATAGAGCAGGTAAAAACCTGTCAATAATCATTTCAACCAGTTGAACCATTGCGGCAATGACCGCGATAAATGCGATGAAATTCAAATAACTCAAATCCACATCTGGTAATCCAACCCAGGATAGTGCCCCTTTTTGCAGGAAAAAATGATGAAGTGCCCAATTAGTGGGAGCCGTTATTGTTAAAACAAAAATAACAGCAATTCCCAATCCAATGGAAGTCTCAACCTTTTTGGAGATCGCCAGAAAAGAGCACATACCGAGGAAATAGGCGAGAAGTATATTCTCGACAAATATGGATTTAGTGGCTAAACTCAGATAGTGTTCCAACATTTTAAACCTCTTCCACTTTTGAGATGGTTCTCTGGATCCAGACGATTAATCCCAAAATAATAAAAGCTCCCGGAGACAGAACCAGCAACCCTATGTTAGAGTATCCTGCAGCGTAGGCTGCGTCAGGAATAATCTGAAATCCTAAGATGGAACCGCTGCCCAACAGTTCACGGAAGAATGAGACAACAATCAGTATTATTCCATATCCCAGGGCATTTCCGACGCCATCAAGAAATGCTTTCCCGGGAGAATTTTGCATCGCAAAAGCTTCTGCTCGACCAAGAACGATACAGTTGGTAATTATCAGTCCCACAAATACCGAAAGTTGCCTGCTGATATCATACATATATGCTTGTAACACCTGATCAGTGATAATGACAAGAGAAGCTATCACGGTTAACATTACGATGATTCTTACCCTGGTTGGAATGAACTTCCTGAGAAAACTGATGATAGTATTTGACAGGGACAATACGAAGATTACAGCCAGTGTCATCACAATGGCGGTATCCATCTTGACCGTTATAGCCAGCGCTGAGCAAATGCCGAGAATTTGGGTACCAATAGGGTTGTTACTGATGAGAGGATCTTTCAGGATATGTTGCGTTTTTTTGCTTATCAAAGACATAATTTATTCTGTCACCCCTCGAATAGAATTAAAAAATGGATCGTACCGTTCGAGATCTTCCTTCAAAAACCGGGTTAATCCTTTACAGGTCAGGGTAGATCCAGAAATTCCGTCAACCTGGTGGGGATCACCGGGGTCTGCTTTTCCTTTTACCACTTCAATACCGATTAGATTTCCCTTCATATCCGCAATACGTTTCCCAACAAAATTTGAGGTGAACCACTCCTTCTCAATTTCTCCGCCAAGCCCAGGTGTTTCTCCATGTTTGTAAAAGGTAATTCCCTTGACAGAGTTACCATCAGGTTCCAAAGCCAGATAGCCGTAAATCGTTGACCATAATCCCTTGCCAGAAATGGGGATAGCATACCCCTTAATTGTGGCATTAACCTTGTAAGTATAAATGGGTAATTGATCCTTCCGTTTCGGTGCCAGCTCTCCTCTCTCCAATTCCCTGAGAGTGTTTCCCGAATAATCCACCACGATACCGGTAATGTTTTCTGTGAAAAGATTTTGAATAACATCAGCTGACAGTTTTTGGTCTCTTTCTTCCGGAATGTTCAGGCATTTGAGAATATTTTTTTTGATATCATTCTCCACATTTCGTTCCTGTCGGTCCTTCAGTGTAGTAGCGGTTATGGAGAGTAAAAATCCCAGCACAATCGTTATGGTACTCATAAAAAGCAATGTGTATGTATTACTGCGCATACCGTGCCAATCGTTTTTTTATGTTTGTCTGGACGATAAAGTAATCAATCAGCGGAGCAAAGGCGTTCATCAATAAAATAGCCAGCATCGTCCCCTCGGGATAAGCCGGATTGATGGAGCGGATAATCACCGTTAAAAATCCAATCATAAAACCATAAATCCATCTGCCACGATTGGTCTGTGCTGCTGATACAGGGTCAGTTGCCATAAACACTGTACCGAATAAAAAGCCGCCCATAACCAGATGATAGTGGGGAGGTAGAGTCAGCATGGTATTGGTGGATATTGGCGAAAATAGATTGGTGAGCAGTGCTGTCAGGACAAGTCCAATAACGGATCCTGTCATAATGCGCCACGATCCAATTTTTGTATACATTAGGATAATGGCACCGATAAGGATCATGGCAGCGCTGGTTTCACCGATAGATCCCGGAATCCAACCCCAGAACATATTCCACCAGGAATAATCAAATTGCTGGAACTGGTTTAGTAGTGTCACAGCGTTCTCAGCGGATTCGGAAGTTGAGACAGCTAAGGCGGTAGCGCCGGAATATCCGTCGGTGGCTGAAATCCAGACCCGATCTCCAGAAATTGAAGCGGGGTAGGCAAAAAAGAGGAATGCTCGAGCAACCAGAGCGGGATTGAAAATGTTCATCCCCACTCCGCCAAATATTTCCTTTCCGATAACAATTCCGAATGAAGTAGCAACAAAAACCTGCCAGAGTGGAATTTCAGGTGGCACGATCAGGGGAATCAGGGCACAAGTCACCAGGAATCCTTCGTTGATTTCATGCTTTCGTACCACCGCAAACAGGATTTCCCAAACAGCTCCAGCAATAAATGTAATCAGAATTATCGGGGCAATGATTTTTAGTCCAAACAAGAGAATTTGTGACCAAGTTCGGGTAACACCTTCTGCAAGAGAGGTTTGAAATCCGAGATTCAGTATGCCAAAGATGTAGCACGGGACAATGGCGATCACGACCAGAATCATTACCCGTTTCATATCGAGACTATCCCGAATGTGGGGAGCAGATTTCGTTGTGATGGTCGGGGTAAAAAGGATGTTATCTGCTGCTTCATAAATCGGCCAGAATTTCTTCAACGTTTTCCGTTTTTCAAACTGGTCCCCAACGGAATCCAGAAGGTTTCGTAACCATTTCATCAGAATTATCCTTCCTTCTCCATTAGTTCGAGTCCCTGACGAATAACAGTACCCACATTAATTTTACTTGGACAGGCAAAAGTACATAAAGCAAAATCTTCCTCATCACACTCGATGATACCTAATTTTTCCATTTCATCAATATCCCGGGCAAGAATAGCACGGTAAAGGGGATTGGGAAGAATATTCATAGGCAGGACACTTTCCCAGGCGCCGATAGGAACGATGGCGCGAATGCTGCCATTTTGCAGTGTGGTAAATGGGAATTTCCTATTTTTTGTTCCAAGAAATGTTTTGGAAAGACTATACTGGCTTTTACTGGAACCGGGAGCCAACATACCGAGGAATTTCCTTTCCCTTCCTTCAGGTATGACAGATACTGTAGTATCGTAATATCCCAAAAATCCGTCCAGTTCAGTTTCAGTTCCGGTGAGAGGATTTCCTGATATGAAGCGGTTGTTTTTCCCCACAACATTATGTTTCAAAATGGTTTCAAGCTGAACTCCAATTCGTGTTTTCAGATGAATGGGATTTTCAACGGAAGGACCGCCCACAGAGATAAGTATAGTTGGATCAAATTTACCTGTCAGGAAGAAATTGCCGAGGGTAGCAACGTGCTGTGCCTGAACTGTCCATACTATATCTCCGGGTTTGAGGGGACGAATGTGATGAATCTGAATACCGACATTTCCTGCTGGGTGAGGACCGGTAATACGATGGAGTTCAACATTCTGTAATGCAGTAAACGTTTCACACGTGGAATTTTTTCCTATGGTCAGGTGAACACTGCCAGAAGTAAGTTGACGAAGCATGTTTATTCCTGCTTGAAATGGAACCTGTTTATCAGAAAGTGTTAAATCAAGATCAACGGTGAGGGGAGCGGTATTTATCCCTGAAATGAAGATATCCCGGGGAGTATCTTCAGGATTAACAATTTTATTAAAAGGGCGCTGGCGAATAAAGGGCCAGAGATTTCCCTGTTGAATGGATTCCGTAATTATTATACGATTGAGGGATGATATCTCACCTGGCGCATATGTGGTATGAGCCACAGCTTCCTCTTGCGTATCCAGTTGAACCACAATTTGTTCGATTACTCGTCGTGGTCCGTATTTAATTTCGGAAATAGTTCCACAGCCGGGGGAAGCCCATGTGACTGTGGGATTTTTTTTATCAAAAAACAAAGGGGAACCAATTTTAACGGTATCCCCCTCTTTTACATAAAGTTTTGGTTTGATATTACGGAAATCGACTGGTCGAATCGCAACGCATTTTGAAGTTGGTGTTTTAAGAATTTCTCTCTTTGGCACACCAGTGATACGGATATCGTGACCTTTTTTGATTTGAATGTCAGCCATTATGTGTTACGATCGTTAAAATCAGTTGAACTAACTGTTAGTTTAGAGTATTGACACCTATTTATTTACCATCTTATCTGACAAGAAATTGAGGGAAAGTTTATGATGAAATAAAGGAAAAATCCACGAAAAGTTGAATGTTCTTCAATGATCCGTCAGTAGCCTGAAATCTGTTAAAGCCTGAAATCTGTTCTACGGATTTTACCCTTCAGGGTTTTATAAAGCAGTTGAGTTATCGGTTTACTTTTTTTAAAAGGCTAAAGCCTAAAATCCGTTGTACCAACTGCCACTCCGTCAGATTCCGGGCAGGTGGGGATGACGCAACCCCAAGACCTATCAATCTCATAAACCTATCCAAACTTTTCGTATCCTCTGCGAATTCTTTGCGCACTCTGCGGTGAAATTCTTCAACCCCCCAATTTAACCTCGTATCATCACCAGCATCATTTTAAATTTTTCAATGGCTTTCAGGGCGTGCGGTTCGTTTTTTGGCATAATAATTATTTCACCGGATTTAACACGATGAGGTGTTGCTGAAATCGTGATATCCGCTTCACCATCCAGAATTTGCACCAATGCGTCAAACGGAACGGTATGTTCGGATAATCCCTGCCCTTTATCAAATGCAAACAAAGTGACCGTACCGGTATCCTTTTTGATGAGCGTTTTACTGACCACCGAGTCGTCCTGATAATCAATGAGTTGTTCAATATTCTGGGTTTGATATAAATCGTTCATTTTCTGTTCCTTTGTTTAATGAGTCAACTCCAGAAACCGCTAATTAC
>JACNLN010000158.1 GCA_014381485.1 Fidelibacterota bacterium | reverse complement strand
GACGATAGTTGTAACTGGATTAAAAGGATTGGGATAATTCTGATGAAGCGCATAGCTTTCAGGAATCTGAGTAACCTTTGTAGATTTACCCTTCCCCATAAGAATAGCCAAAGCGGAATTAACCTTATCTTCATAGTCAGTACGGTCAATAGGACGATATTCAGATTTAGAACCTAAGGTATTACGTTTTCCTAAGCCACCCTGTCCATTTGTCTCCGCTGCCAGATATACCTGACCAATATCAATGACAGCATATACTGAATCCTCAAGGCTTGATGGATTTGACAGTATTGTCTCATACTTTTCGATAGCGGTAGCATATTCCTCCACTGGGAGATGAGTAAGAACAGAATATTGGTCAGCAACTTTAGATAAGGGGGTCTCTGCATATTCTGCAGTTAAACTGTCATAATATTCCTGAAGTGCCTGGAAGTTTCCACCCATCTGTTGAGTGCATACAAATAGGCGGGGGACGGACCTTGCAGCTTCTATACAGTCAGGAAAGGTGGAAATTAGGGTCGTATATGTTTGAATGGCTCCAGTAAAGTTACCTTCTTCTTCATAAGTTAATCCCTGTTGGTATAATGTCTGACTATTTGTAAAATAAGCACCAGAAGTATCGCTACCGGTATTAGGATCTCTATCGTAAGGTACATATTCAAAAATGTCAGGATAGAATCTTTCTCCTAAACCAGGATCCTCGTCTGCCCAATAATTGTACGTTATATCGACATATAAAGGAGATGGGGAGGATGGATTTGCATATATGAGGTATCCACCCTGGTTATCAAAGATGTCATTATGCCCTATTGCAAGTGCCGGAAACGAGTTGTCGAAGAGAAGCAACTCAGCACTTTCTGGTTCGCATGGTGGGGAACAAGGGTCTGATAATCCATTTCCTTCGATGTGATTGAGTGCACTTCTATTAAGGTTCATCACGGGTTGGCTACCGTTCATAGCAGTAATTCCGTGGTAAAGATTTGAGTTTATAGTGTTGTTTATGAGAACGGGTGAGCTGGAGTGAAGAAAAATACCCCCTATCACTCTGGCGCCAGGCTCAGGGCTCAGACCGTTCCTTTGTATAATATTCCCATCCAGAAAACCGTTAGAACTCTGGACTAGATAAATGCCATACGTACTATTATCATTAATGATATTCCCAATAAGTTCATATCTGAGACCCTGTTCCACAAGAATACCCCTGTTGTTCTCTCTTATACTATTACTATCAAGTGTTGCCTCGGATGCAAAAATATGCACGCCAATGTTGTTTAGAAAAATATTGTTATCTGTGAAATGTGGAGGAGGTAAACCTTGAGGGTTTTCGTTTCTGAACAATTCTAATCCGACACTACAGTTATGGATTGAGCAGTTTGTTACTGAGCCTGTTCCGGTTGTCTGGAATGATATACCATCTTCAGCATATGATATATCGCAATATTGTAAATTATTTGATGAGGAAGAAGTTATTTTAATTCCACCCCAGTCACCTGGGCCTGGATTTTCATTGGATGAGGTGAATATGATGTGAGCATCAGAAGCGCCTTGAGCTAAAATCTTGCCATTGATGGTTAAATGGGTGCCACTTTTAAAAAAGACAAGAGTTCCTGCACTAATTGTCAGCGTAATTCCACTATTCACTGTAACATTACCCGTAACCAATTTGTAGCCTGACCAGATGGTGTTTGATGTTATTGTTCCACTAACAGTATTATCGACAATATCAACATAAGATTGATAAGTACCTGTGCGGTTATCCATCCAAGAAGCATATGCTTTTCCAGCTTTTGAAGTAATGCCAAGATAATCTCCCATATATCCATATGCAGTTCCGGGAATTGGATACGGTGTAAATGCCACATCGCTCACCCTAAAGTCTGTAAAAGTTTGACCACCATCTGCAGATTGTGCAACCCAGGCTTCTGTAAGCTGATTATTTGGATCATTTCTGCTATCATAAAAAACGATATTTATAACTCCATGAGAATTAACACTAATCCACGGAAACCACTGGTCATTACTTGTATTGTCGTTATGTACTTTTACCGGTGTACTCCAGGTTGATCCACCATCTGTGGATTTACTGAAATAGATATCTGCACGGTCTGGGGCTTGACCTTTAGCACCCCATACCATATAAATGGTTCCATCCATCTCTCCACCGTTTCGGTCAACTTCTATGCAGGGAAAATCGTTCATCTTGATTGGCGCATCAGTGCTATCTGGATTTTTATCGAACCACCAATCCCGGCTTCCATCAATATTAAAGATTCTTGAAGGTGTCTGCCAGTTAGCGCCACCGTCTAAAGACTTATTGAAACCAATCCCGTCACTGCCGAACTCTCCAGGAACCCAGTCATCAGCAATAGCCCACACCGCATAAACTTCACCGTTGGGACCGATTGATAAATTTACTCCCATGGAAAAATAACTTGTTACGTTACCGCTAATGTTTATGGGTTCTGAAAAAGAAGACCCACTATCAGTGGAACGGGAAAACACAACAGGAATAGGATATAAGCTAAAGTCTGTCAGACCAACATAAATGTTGTTTCCATCTATTGCCATATGTCCTTTATCAGGTTCTCCTATGCCTGGAATTTCAACAGAATTCTGCCAGGTTGCACCACCATCCGTGGATTTTTTAACATAAGATACTAGACTGTCGATGTCATTAAATTTATTGATGTAATGAAAATAAGCGTTGCCCACTGTATCAAATGCAACAGCAGGATCCCATGAAAGATTGGTTGTTCCAGGAAGTGTATCACTACCTGCCCAAATTGTACCACCATTTGACGAATAGTAGTAACCCAGATATTTGTTTGATGCTAACGAATCAGTTGTATTTGCACCAACTAAAAGTCTATTTGGGTCGGCAGGACTAATGGCAATAGACATCTCTGATTGATTATTACTGCTTGGATGTATCGCATAGTCAGTCGAACTGTAAGCTGTAGGAGAAACAACTATCACTGGTTGGTAAACAGTACCACTATTGACTAAACCATCGTATGGATTTACTTTTTTAGACTGTTGTGCTAACGGCACTGTGCTGAAAAGTATAATAAGTCCACTAATGATTGTAAAAAAAGTTTTCATAGTAACCTCTATGAAATTGTGGGTTAATGATTTTAGTTATTTGATAAATACTGCCTTACGAACTAGACTTATTGTCCCTGTTGTAAGACAATAGAAATATATACCACTTGGCAAACCATCTGCATTAAATACTGCATGATGTGTGCCTGAGTCTTTTAAGATTTTTACTAACTTCCTCACCTCCCTTCCTAAGATGTCATACACCTTAAGCGTCACATAAGCCCTCTCTGATAAAGAGTACGTAATGATTGTTGATGAATTAAATGGGTTTGGATAGTTCTGATAAAGTGAAAATGTTTCTGGAAATTCATTCAATTCATCATATACAGAAGACAAAGAATAATCATAAATATATATTCCACCACCTGCATTTGCATATAGCCTTTCATTTAATGTATCTATAACAATAGAGCTGACGCCTGCGTAATCAGGTAAACCAGCATTAAAAGGGAACCAACTGTTTGCTCCATCAATGGAACGGAAAAGACCGGGATTTTGAGGAGGAGTGTTACTGACTCCCAAGTACAGCGTCTCAGGTTCTTCCAGATTTATAACGATAGTATGAATCCAATCATATCCCTGCAAACTATCCAGCCCGTTACTCATCTGATCCCACGTTTGTCCACCATCCGTTGTTTTGTACACACCACGTGAGTCTCCTGCCTGAATCGTTGTATAAACTATATCCGGATTCAAAGGATGCACAGCTATAAATATCCCACTTTCATAATAATTAATAAGAGGAAATGGCAACTGGGTCCAGGTTTGTGCCCGATCTGTGCTTTTGTATATTTGTATGGGCAAAGTATATCCAGCATAGAGAATTTTATTACTGGAGGGTGAAATAGCCAATGAAGAAAGACCAATTGCATCTGGCGAGGGGATACTGTCCCAGGTATTTCCATGGTCGGAACTTCTATAAAACGTATTTGAATTTACATCAATATAAACCGTATTAAGGTCACCTGGATCGGTTTCTATTACTAAAAAATCACACCCTAGGGGCCCTAGGCAGAATCCTAAGAATAATGAATTCCAGTTCACGCCACCATCGGTAGTCATTAATATTTCGTTGCCGTCAAAGGGAAGTATACCGTGATTCAGATAAATTCTTTTTGAATCAAAAGGATCAATTTCAATTACTGAGTATGCTATACCTGAAGAAACACTATCCCAGTGTTCACCTTTGTCCGTGCTAATTAAAAACTGCTGACCCGTAGCATAAAGTGTATCGGGATTGCTGTGATAAATATCTATATCTGAAATATAAACATCTTCTGTTCCACTTGCTAACCTCCACTGGGGTAGCTGGGCATATATCACAATAGAAAGAATAGGAAGAATTAGTGCAACCTGATATGCTGCTTTATATATTTTTAAACCCAATTAAACCTCCTTCACTGTAATACAATGATCATCATCAAAATCCGATATATCCTGACATAATGTATCAACAATAGTGGAATCGGTATAATCCAATAAACCAAGACAAACGTAAGGTGGTATAGTATCGTGTTCAGTCTCATAGTTCGAATATCCCCGATAACCATGATCAAATGTCCACACCACCAGAAAATCATCTTCCTGTAATTGAGGAAATCCACCCGTACCATTGGCTAAGCCATTAAATACCATCTCTACCGTATCTTTAGTTGCAGAATAGTCAGTGATTGATTGAACCCCATGCAACTCCCATGATCTATACCTATCATGCACCCAATTTCCATCAGAAGTATTAGGATAATCTACACCATCAGCATAAAGGACAAAGATATTATCATTATCAAATCCCCTTTCATAGAGCATTTCCCACATCAGGTAGGTATCATTCCAGAAAAACTCACAAATTGATCTATCTGTGGTAATATTGTTATCCCTTATCCAACTGCCTTCAATATTACAACGTCCATCAGCATAATCGCCGGTAATCAATACCGCATACTTGTCTGCTGCTGTAAGTAAACTTACAATAATGACAATAAATATTGTCATTAACATTTGCGTTTTTTTAGTAATCATTTTGGTCCTTCCTTTTTTTATTTTAACAGATTAAAGGATCTTGTTATACAGTGATTTTCTATTTGCAAACGATATAGATATATGCCACTTTTCAAATCCTTGCCATCACTGTTTTTTCCATCCCATAAGATAGAATAATCACCTGCTTTTTTATATTCACTTACTAATGTTTTTATTAATTGCCCTTTTATATTTAATATTTTTAAGGTCGTATAGCCACATTTGTTCAATGAGAAATCAATATGGGTTTTTGGATTGAAATGGGTTGGATAATTCTGAGATAAAAAGTGATTTATTTTAATGTAATTAATGTAATTTTCTGATATATTATTTCCAGATAAATCTTTCTTTCTGAAATAAATTTCTCCCGTCCCTGGAGAATCACTTTTGGCATACACTAAATATAATTTTCTGTTTTTATTTAAGATTTTAGGTCCAAAGATTGCATTTAAACATTCATCTATAATAATACCCTCCCAGCTTATATTGAAATAATGATAGAAAAGTTTTGATCCATTTTGGTTTGACTTTGTATAAATAATGTGTTTGTCATTATTTTCATCTATTTCAATAGTTTGATTAAGAAGTAGACCGTAAACTTCTACTATAATTTCCGGCTCACTCCAGTTTTCTCCATCGAAATAAGCATATTTGGTAGCTTCTTGATGTGGTATTTCATAGACAGTATGCCATCTTAAAACTACATGAGGATTTTCTTCATTATCCAAATCTATGCCATATACTGATGTCTGATATTCTGAAGTTATATATTGTATATCACTCCATTCATCTAAGCTTTTATTATAGGTGACATAAATTCCATAGACCTTAGTTGTATCTCCGCTATAATCAATATAACTTCCTCCAAGATGTAAATCATTATTACTATCAACCACAATACCGAGAAATCCAATATTTCTGTCCTCATTATTAGGATATGGATTATATATCTCACTCCATTCATTGTTTTCATAATAGCAATAATAATATCCATTCCAATAGAAGAATACATAAATTCTATCCGCATTGTCTATGACAATTATGTTATAATCTGAACCAGGGTAATCTTCGGATATTATTGTTGGCTCACTCCAACTTTCACCATCATATTTTCTAAAGTGAACCTGGGTTTGGTAAGTATTGCCTATATTATAATCATAGGTTACATAAAGATTGTCTTCAGAATCAACCGCTATATGAGGTTCCATACAAGCATATTGACTATTTTGAGAAATATCCAGAGGTGTACTCCACGTTTCTCCGTCGTCTTCAGATTTTATATAATATATTTTTCTATAATTTGTTTCTATAGTGTGCGACCAAACACAATGAATAGTATTATTATTATCAATTGCAATATCAGGCTGTAAATCAAATCCTTCCATATTTGAAATATTTATAGGTTCGCTCCATCCTGGAAATAACTCACTTAACTCATATTTATAAATATTCTGGTAATCATCCGAAACATAGATAAACCCACC
>JACNLN010000066.1 GCA_014381485.1 Fidelibacterota bacterium | reverse complement strand
GTCAAAGGAGTCTCTTAGAGACAGTAACGACGAGAACCAAGGTCAGATAGCGTCTAATTCAAAATGTTTTGGTCAGCACTGAGGGTTACTATGATTTTTCAGAAAAAAAGTTGCTTGAATTTATTATTAGAAATAAATTTCCCTGCTTTAATTGATTAAATTAATGATGAAAACATTTTCCATTAAACAAGTTGAAATAGAGAAAGATTGGTATCTTGCTGATGCTTCCGGGCAAACATTAGGCAGATTTGCCAGTCGAATAGCCACCATATTGAGAGGGAAACATAAACCAACATACACCCCTCATATGGATATGGGTGATTATGTTATTGTTATTAATGCTGCTAAAATTCGTATCACAGGAGAAAAAGAAAAAGATAAGAAATATTTTTCCCATTCAGGATATCCCGGAGGATCAAAGTTTAAATCATTACACGATTTGAGAATCAGACATCCAGAGCGAATCATTATTCATGCCGTAAAGGGGATGCTTCCTCATAATCGACTTGGGCGAAAAATGCTTAAAAATCTGAAGGTGTACGCAGGATCAGATCATCCGCACAGTGCCCAAAAACCAAAACTATTAGAGGTATAATTAATGGCTAATGTTAACATCTTAAAAGTAGGGCGACGGAAATCATCGGTTGCTCGTGTCCAATTAAAAGACGGAAATGGAAAAATTGTCATTAATAAACATAATTTGGATGATTATTTTGGTCGTGTGAGTCAGAAAAAAATTGCAGCGCATCCACTGGATGTAGTTGATTTTGAGGATAAGAAATTTGATATCATTGTGAATGTAGAAGGTGGTGGATTATCGGGACAGGCTGGAGCAATATCTCACGGGATTGCTCGAGCTCTCGTTGATCTGGATAAAAATTATAGAACTCCGCTCAAGAAAGCCGGTTTATTAACCCGGGATCCAAGAGAAAAGGAACGAAAGAAATACGGGCTGCGCGGGGCTCGACGGGCATTTCAATTTTCGAAAAGATAAGAGGAGCTGTCTTTGGAACTTACCTTTGATGATCTATTAAGCACGGGTGCTCATTTTGGTCACATAAAAAGAAAGTGGCATCCCAATTACAAACCGTACATATTGATGACAAAGAGAGGTATTAATATTATAAACCTCGATGAAACTCTTTATAACATTGAAAAAGCAATACATTTTCTTAAAGAAGTTGTGGAAAATGGAGGGGAAATTTTATTCGTTGGTACAAAAAAGACCATTAAAGATATCGTTCAACAAGAGGCGGACAAATGTGGAATGTTTTATGTTGTGGAGAGATGGTTGGGGGGAACGCTGACGAATTTTTCCACGATTCGAAAAAGTATCAAGCGGTTGCAGTCTCTTGAGAAAGAATCGAGTCCACTATATGAAAATGTGACGAAGAAAGAATTACTCTCTCTTGAACGTGAAATGATCCGTCTTCAGGATCAACATCGTGGAATCAAAGATATGCGTCGCATTCCTGATGCTCTGATTGTGGCAGATACCCACCACGAAATGATTGCTGTCAAGGAAGCGCGTCACTTGACTATTCCGGTAGTTGCAATTGTTGACACAAACACTGATCCAAAACAGGTTGATTATCCCATACCTGCTAATGACGATTCCATCAGAGCGGTAAAACTCATTATCGGAGAACTATCGAAGGCAATTTGTGAGGTCAAGGACATTCCTTATCCCAAAGATGAGGAGGTAGTTTCGGATCTTGAAGCGGGGAAATCAGAAGGTGCGGAATCGGAAGAGGAGAGTATGGAAAGCGAGGAAAAAATCTCTGTATCTGAAAAGGATGAAGTAACAGAAACTACAAGTAAAGATGTGGAGAAGAAGAAAACTCCGGCAGAAAGTAAGGAGAGTAAAGGAGCTGACGAATCAAATGACGATTGATGCTAAAACAGTCAAGCAATTGAGAGATCGCACTGGTGCAGGAATGATGGATTGTAAGAATGCATTAAAATCTAATAACGGGGATATGGATAAGGCAGTAGAATATCTTCGAAAATCTGGAATTGCCAAGGCAGACCGGAAGAGCAGTAGAAAAACAGATCAGGGTATCATTTTTTCTTATATTCATCCAGGAGATCGTATTGGCGTGATGGTGGAGGTAAATTGTGAGACAGACTTTGTGGCGAAAAACGATAGATTTACCTCGTTTGTGAAAGATATAGCTATGCAGATTGCAGCTACCAATCCGATTACCATCAAACGTGAAGATGTGGAAGAAACTATTGTGGAACGTGAAAAACATATATATAACGAGCAGGCAAAGTTATTGGGTAAACCTGAGAAAGTTATTGATCGTATTGTTGAGGGTCGTTTGGAAAAATATTATCAGGAAAATTGCCTGCTGGAACAGCCCTTTATCAAAGATACCGAAAAATCCGTTCAGGAACTTCTAACTGAAACAATCGCCACTCTTGGTGAGAATGTCCATATTTCTCGTTTTGCCCGTTTTGAGGTAGGCGAAGGAATCCCCTCTGACAGTGGAAGTTAATTTCCATTTTAAAAAATGACAGTTCCTTCCTTCGGTAGGATTTTGCTGAAGCTCAGCGGAGAAATCCTTGCTGGACAAAAAGGGTTTGGTATTGATCCAGCCAGAGCAAAATATCTTGCTACAGAAGTAAAAACCGTTTACGAAATGGGGGTGAGTATTGGAATCGTCATTGGAGGGGGGAATATCCTGCGTGGAAATATGGCTGAAAAAAAGGGGATGGATCGGGTATCGGCAGACTATCTTGGTATGCTGGCTACCATTATCAATGCTATCACCCTTCAGGATGCTCTTGAAAATGAAGGGTGTACCACAAGAACACTCACTGCCATTACCATTTCACAATTGGCTGAACCATACATCCGAAGACGGGCTATCCGACATTTGGAAAAAGGTCGGGTGATAATTATTGCCGGTGGAACTGGAAATCCATATTTTAGTACTGATACTGCAGCGGCTCTACGGGCGACGGAACTTGAAGCAGATATTTTATTAAAAGGAACTAAAGTAAATGGGGTTTATGATAAAGACCCTGTCCAATATCCTGACGCAAAAATGTTTCATAATTTAACATTTCGGCAAGTGATTGAGGATGAGTTGAAAGTGATGGATCTTACGGCTGTAACATTATGTCGTGAAAATCATATCCCCATAGTTGTGTTCAATGTCAGTAAAAGTAGAAATTTAAACAAAATTTTAGATGGAGAAAAAATAGGAACGTTTATCCAGGAGTAGTATTTATGTTGGAAGAATATTTTAAAGATGTAAAACACCGAATGGAAATTTCTGTTGAGCATACAAGACAAGAATTAGTTCACATCCGTAGTGGGCGAGCGACTCCAGTCCTCCTTGATAGTATTAAGGTATCTTATTATGGAACCTCAACACCCCTCAAATCGCTTGCTAACGTAACTGCTCCCGAAGCAAGACTACTTACTGTACAGCCTTATGATAAAACGATACTATACGATATTGAAAAGGAGATTCAAGCAGCAAATCTTGGATTGAATCCTTCGAATGATGGCAATATTATTCGGATTCCTATTCCTCACCTTACAGAAGAGCGACGCCAGGAACTGGTCAGGTATGTTCATCAACTTGTGGAAGATGGAAGAGTTGCTGTTCGTAATGTTCGTAAAGATGTGAATATCCAATTTCGGGAAATGCAAAGAAATCACGAGATTTCTGAAGATGAAGAACATTATGGTTATGATGAAATTCAGAAGATTACTGACAAGTATATTGAAGAATTGAATCAATTATTGGGGAAAAAGGAAAAAGAGCTTATGGAAGAATAAAGGGTATCTGAATTTAGCTCTTTGATTTTGCCCCAAATGGGGCATTTTTTTATAAAAAAGATTAATCACATTTCGAGTATCCACAAGAGTGACAGATCACACAATTATTTTCGTGGTATACTGTACTTCCGCAATCAGGGCAAGTAATCATCGTTCGTGGATTATAATCCGCATCGATGTGTGACGAATTCTCCGATGTCTCGTCAGCAAGTGAAAAAACAGGAGTTTTGGATTTTTCCTCCTCATTTTCCATATTGCTTTCATTTTTATTCACGAGATAATCTTCGAGAGCCTTCCCTATAGCGTCAGGGGTGGATAGTATGAGTCGCCCATTTTCCCATGTGGGATTGGGACCACTGATCCCTTTCAGTTGTTTAATGACATCGTGTACATCAATACCAGAGCGAAGTGCAAGGGACACAAGTCGACTGATAGCTTCAGATTGTGCAGCAGCGTTACCGCCTGCTTTGCCGATGGTTGTGAAAATTTCACTAAGTCCTTGTTCATCTTCGTTAATGGTGATATAGAGTGATCCCTCTCCAGTTCGTATTCTCTTAGTGATTCCTTTCGTGATGGATGGTCTGATTCTTGGCTTCTTTTTTAATCTCGAAGCTGTTGCTGTTTCGGATTTTTTTCCTGGGTGGTCTCTGATTTTTTCTGGCTTTACGAATGTGGATTTTTTATCTTCCAAAGATCCAGCTTGTTCTGTGCTGTCAAAATTTTCTTTACCTGCCAGCCCCCCGGGTGGGGCAGGCTGGTTAGTGATTAGAATTCCTTCACGGGCTCCCTCACGGTATACTGTGACCCCTTTCAAACCAGCTTTATAGGCAGTCATATAAATATCTGCCACGGTATCAACATCAATATCTTTTTTCAGATTTACTGTAGAGCTGATGGAAGAATCAACATATTTCTGAATAATACCCTGCATCTTGATCCGGAAGTAAGGATCGATATCATGAGCAGTGACGATATAGCCTGGTAAGTTTTCGTCATCACCGAAAATCCTGCTGATAATGGGGTGGTACACAGTGAATTCCTTGAACGTATCTCCATATCCGTCATTCTGTTTGACACGGCGGGTGTATGATGTGCTGAAAATCGGTTCGATACCGGATGTCACTCGAGCTACGATTGCTCCACTGCCTGTGGGGGGCACAGTTAAGATAGTTGAATTTCTTATACCATATTTTTGAATTTTACTTCGGAATTCATCTGTAAAATTTTGAACGAATTTACTTTTCTTATATCCATCCCATCGGAAGTTGGGGAATGGATTTTTTTCTCTGGCAAGGTCAATAGATGTCTGATAAGCTGTGTCACGATACCATTTCCCGATTTTATCTACCATTTCGAGAGCCTGATCACTGTCATATCGAATTTTCATCTTGACAAGCATATCCCCAAGTCCCAGCAGACCCAGACCAACCCGACGATCATTTCGGGCATTCTGTTTTTGAACTTCAAGTGCGTGTCGATCTATATTATAGTCAATAATATTGTCTAAAAAACGAACCGCAATAGTAACAGTTTTTTTAAAATTATTCTCGTGAAAATTTCCCTCATCATCCACAAATCTCTCAAGATTAATGGACCCCAAATTACAACAACCACCATCGGGCAAAGGTTGCTCACCGCAGGGATTTGTGGTCAGAATGGGACTGCAATATTCAGCATTGTGGTATTCTTTCATTGTATCCCAGAAAAGGATACCCGGTTCACCACTGGCGTGTGCGGCAGAAATTATTTTGTTCCAGAGTTCCTTTGCTCTAATTGTGTGGTATACTTTTCCCTTATGTATTAGGTCAAAATCCTGATCATTTTCGACTGCATTCATAAATTTGTGGGTTAAAAGAACCGATATATTGGAATGTTTTACTCTATGAAGATTACGTTTTATATCGATGAATTTATAAATGTCTGGATGATCAATACGCAGGGTTTGCATATTGGCACCACGACGACCATGCTGAGCAATCGTATTTGTGTTTTCGCTAAATAGATTCATAAATCCAGTAGGTCCACAAGATTCACCTCCGGTGCCATCGATACTATCGCCACTGGGACGGAGAATGCTGAGATCGTGCCCGCAACCACCGCCAAATTTATAGGTGAGTGCTTCCTCAACAATAGTGTCATAAATTGCCTGAATGGAGTCATCACGGATAGCAACAACGTAACAATTATTGAGGGTTGTAATTATGTCTTCCCGCCCGGCACCATGCATAATTCTACCGCCAGGAACAAATCGGAAATCTTCTAAAATTGAGAAAAACTTTTTATACCAGAAAGTCTGGTCCTCCGTTTTCTCTATAGAGGATATGGCTTTGGCTACCCGCTTCCACATATCGTATGGACTTTTTTCCCAGGGGGCAAGATATTTATTTTGAAGAACCTCTTTGCCTAATGCATCTTTACCAAAATATCCTTCCAGCGTGTAATTGTGGGGTGTTTTTTCGCCCAGGACTTCTGGTAAGTCAGTTTCTGGTGAGGATTTCGACTCATCGATTTCCATGAGATCGATTTTGGATTTGATAATACCCTTTGAAGGTTTATCAGATGTTTTAGGATAGAAAAAGTCAAATTCCATCACCTCTGCCATAGCGAACCCCTGTCAGAATGTATGTAAATTAACGATTAAAAAATGAAAAGCAATTGGCAAGCGGGTGAATTTCCCGCGAAGTTCTTGTGACAAATATAGAAATCGGTAAAAAAGGTGGCAAGAACAATTCTGGAAATGTGGAAAAATTTTTAATTATTTTGAAATTTTCTTAAAAGTGATGGTTTGAAATCTACAATTCGTTTGAAATTAGCTCGAAATAGACTTAATTTTTTTAACAAGATAAAGAAGGAAACTTAATAGTTAGTGTCAGTAACACCTAAAATGGTTATTCATGGAGGTGTCGGAAGTC
>JACNLN010000057.1 GCA_014381485.1 Fidelibacterota bacterium | reverse complement strand
ATTTTCAACTCTCAAGGGGGAGAAGGTCTTGCTTGGAATCCTTCATTTGAGTTTCTGGTTCAACAATATTCTCTCCCTTGACGCCTATCCAGCTGTCGACGGAGGAGAGGATTAAGGTGAGAGTGATTACTCAAAAACACACCCCCTCTTTTGTTCTCTGTACAGCAGCGACTAGAGTCAAGGTCATATTGTGTTTAATTCAAAATGTTTTAAACAGCACTGATTTTATTTACAAAACCTTCAAGTGCCTTTTTAAATGGTTCCACAGGAGCATTCAGAACTCCTGCTCCTACTTGCCCAATCCCGGGTTCTCTGTGGGCAACACCGGTATCGATAAAAGGTAAGATATTTTTTTCAATAACTTTTATCACATCAATTCCAGTTGGAGTCCCTCGGAAATTCAGATACGGTATTTGAAAAACATCATTCTCAGCAGTAGTAATCTCATACATCTGCATCGTGTAATTAATGGCATCTTTCGTCTTCCCACCGACAAATTGAACAATGGCAGGAGAAGCAGCAATGGCAAATCCGCCAAGACCGTTTGTTTCCGTTATCGAACTGTCACCAATATCCGGATTGGCATCTTCCTTTGTAAATCCCGGAAAGAAAAGGGCATCCGGCACAGGAGCAGGACCAGTGAACCATTCATCCCCTGTTCCAGAAAGCTGGATACCAAATTCCGTCCCATTTCTTGACATAGTCACAACAACACTACTCCCGTCAATATTTCTTGCAGAGTCTAATGATACTTTACACGCTGGCATCGAAAGATTCAAGAAAAAATGATCATTGTTGTGAATGAAATTCAGGACATCTGCGGTAATTTTTGTATCATCGGAAGTTTTAACAATATTAGGGGCAAGTATCCTGTATAAAAGAGATGTGGCAGCACGATTCCGGTTATGAACTTCATCGCCCATATGAAGAGCTTGAGCCATTATGCTCTTGAGGTCAATTTTTCCAATGCTTTTAACAGCTTTTTTAAGTACCTGATAAAAAACATCTTCCATCCATTTTAATTTTACAATAACCTCATCACTGAACGCACCATACCTGAGAACTTTACCCAGTCCCTCATTGATCGTGCAAAATGCTGTGTTTCCATATTCCTCATTTTTAACCACAAAAACAGGCATTGAAGCGGAAACAATACCTGCCATGGGTCCAACCGTTGCATGCTCATGGCAGGGAGAATATTCAATTTCACCTGATGCTGCCACCTTATGAGCTTCTTCAGGATTTTTTGCAAAACCCTCATAAATCAATGCCCCTACAACAGCACCTTTCATAGGACCACACATTCTCTCCCACGTAACAGGCGGCCCTGCGTGCAGGATAAGATTTTTCTTCATGCCGGGGATAACGTCTATCGCCCTCTGGAGATCTATTAGGTGGGGCTTGCTGTTGAGGATTCTTTTCACCGTTTTTAGATTGGCAGCTTTTATTCTCTCCTCGTGACGTTTTATAGATTTTATTATATCCTCATCAACTTCGACAGGCGGTTTCCAGTCAACGTGAACAGAAGGAACATTTACTGCATCAAGGGTCTCCTTGAAAGACTGAAGACCAATATTTATGACTCGAATCTCTTTTTTAATTAGATCCTTCATGATTCTTCAGTTTGGATATTATTAATGGTAAAAGCAGCAAGGTTGCAAGCTGCTGCATTGGATTCCATAACAAGAACACCAGCTTCCTTTAATCCGTTGACAACCTCCGACCAATTTTGAGGATCTTGATCAGTACCTATAACCGAACAGATTATAGACAAATATCTATTTCCTTTCTCAGCAATTATTTTTGCTTTTTCGATTACCGGAATAATTTCAGAAAGTGGATTTGGGTTAGAACCATAACCAAGAACAATATCGAGAAGTATTACCGCAGTCTCAGGATCTATCGCTTCATCAATTATTCTCTTACTTCGGATGGAATAATCTATCATAGGATGAAGCCGTCCTGTCGTGAATTCATCATTACCAAGATCAACAACAGTATGTTTCTCGCTCTTAAACGAATACTTTATATTATGCGAATATCCTGATGGTACATTTGAATATACCCCCGGTAGTGCATCCCTAAATAATATTTGAGCTTCATAGCAAAAAGTACCTCCACTGAAAAGGGCTCTGATATATTTCTGACTTCTATTCAATTTTTTCGCTTCATCCTCTGCAATTTTTTTTATTTTGATATACTGCTCGTCAATCATTTTAGCAACAGAATCAATATCCTTTCCAAGGGATAAAGCAACGGCGATCAATGCTCCCTCTTCGAGGGTGAGTGCCGTATTGAAACGGTCCTTTCTAATCTGTTGAATTTCAGCGCCAAGAAACACAGCTACTACAGGTTTTTTAATATCTTTGAGAATAAAGGCGATCTTTTCAATAACTCTTGTATCTGGTGGTTTGGAAATCAGCAGCATTACCTTCGTATCCGGATCCGAAGATAGCATCTTTATCGCTTCTATAAACATGAGACCACCAACTTCATTTTTAATATCACGTCCACCAGTTCCTATCGCCTGTGATATTCCGGAACCTCTGTTTGATATGATACAACTGACCTCCTGAAGACCTGTCCCTGAAGCTGCAATAATTCCAACATTCCCCCCGTTGACCACATTGGCAAAGGCGAGAGGAACTCCATTAATAATTGCTGTACCGCAATCGGGACCCATCAACAACAGACCTTTTTCTTTCGCGTATTTTTTCAACTCAATTTCGTTTTCTAAAGAGACATTGTCAGAAAAGAGCATCACATGCAACCCATTTTTAAGGGCTTTTTGAGCTTCTATGCTGGCGTATTTTCCAGCTACAGAAATCAATGCAAGGTTGGCATCCGGCAGAAATTGTAAAGCTCCTTCAATACTTTTTGGAAGAAATTGATCGGTTGTTTCGCCTCTTTCCCCTAACTGCTTTAAATATTCGTCAATCCTGGATAATACAGAATCAGCGATATCTTCGGTTTCAGATTTAATTGCAACAATCAGGTCTGTATCCTCAGCAGTGTTGAACTCAGGGAGGAGTAAGCCGGAAGATTTGAGAATTGACTTATTCTCACGGGTTCCCATAATTACTGCTGAATCTATAATGCCCCCAAGCTCGTTCAATTCCCTTGCAACAGTCATAAGAGAGATGGAATCAAAATATTCACCCTTTTTAACAACACCCCTCACAACCATAACAATCTCCTCTCAAAAGCCATCACAAAACCAACGCCCTGATCAGCTCCAGAAGTCGAACCTACAGAAAGAAGATCCTGGACGTGATCAAAAACATCTTCTTTACCAAGATACAGCAACGAATGTACCAATTTCTTAAATCTCTCAAATAACAGACCGTCTCTGGCACATTTCAAAAAAGTATTAGATAAGGGGTTATTGCCTTTAGCTGTTTTGTAAATTTCGTTGATTGATGCGGTTAAATCTACGCAATAAAGCGCCTGCATAATATTCAAGGCTATTAAAATGCCCGAAAGGAAGTCATCACCACTTGGAGTAAGGCCGAAACCCATTCCTCTGATCATTTTAATACCTTCTATACGCTCCGAACAAAATATCCTCTTCGTAGCTAACTGGAATCTTTTTACATACTCCCTTCCAAAAGATGTATTGAAGTTCTCCTTTCTCTTATCATCCAGAAGGAACGCAAGGCTTTTGGGGTGAGAATGCTTCACCAGACATGTTCGGAAAAAATTGAGATTACAATCAAATCTCTCAATATTTACATGACCAAAATCAAAGTCGGATTTAAAACGATTTGATTCATTAAGGGTAAACTTAACCCCATTCAGTCGAATGTAATTATCGTCAACAAAAAGTGAATTTATCTGTCCAGTGTTAAGTCCACTGATGATAATATTAACTGGTCCAGCATCGATCTCTGTATTGACAACTGAGATTATTCTACTTGTAGCATCGCGGGAAAAGAAATTAACTGCTCTACTGAATCTTGAATGAATGGCATAATTCCCATTTCCCAGATTGTCACCATAATTTACAATTTTAATCATGTTTTCTCGAATACCATACCCAAATATTTTGTGTATTCATCCTGACGAACGACATCAACTTTTCCCACAACATTCATTCCAATTTGTGGTTCCTGGATATTCAGTTGAGCAGTAATCCGATTGCCATCCTCAAGTTCTACAATCCCCAATGTCAGAGCTTTTGTCTCATAATCGGCGGGGAGAGTGTATAAGTGGGTATAAGTGATTAGTTTTCCTTTTTTAGCCAGAGGAACAATATCAAATTCATTATGATCATTCTCTCCACATTTCTTACAAATCGTACGATAAGGATAGTGAACTTTTCCACATCTCCTGCACTTGTAAGCATATACGTTTGTTGCCATAATCAATTCTCCTCTTTTACAAAAGTAAGGCAAATCACGTTATTACCAAATCCACCTAAATTACATGTAAAACCTATTTTTGCGTTCTTTACCTGTCTTTTTTCAGCCTCACCTCTGAGCTGCAGAACAATTTCATGTGCTTGAGCGACGCCAGTTGCACCCACAGGATGTCCCCGTGCCTTTAATCCTCCAGAAGGATTGATGGGGAGTTCCCCTCCGATTTTCGTTACCCCCTTTTCAAGTGCAATGTGACCTTCCCCCTTTTTGAAAAATCCCACTTCTTCACTTTCAACTATTTCAAGGATGGTAAAAGCGTCATGCAGTTCGGCTACATCCACATCTCTTGGTTTGATACCAGCCATCTCAAAAGATTGTCTTGCAGCTTCTCGTACAGCCAGAAGATCAGTGGGTTCTTTACGCTCATGAATTGCGTGAGAATCGGTTGCCTGTCCAACTCCAGATAGCTTAATCATAGGTTTTTCAAGCTTCTTTAAGACATCTTTTGTCGCCAAGATTACGCATGCTCCACCATCAGAAACAGGGCAGCAGTCGAAGAACCTCAATGGATCCGCCACATATGGATTATTCGTCAAAGCCTCCGGCGAATCGAGAATTCCCTCAATAGTGATCTCCTGCTGTATGTGTGCATAAAAATTATCCATAGCGTTAGCCTGATTTTTTACTGCTACCATAGCCAGATGTCTGGAAGTCACTCCGTATTTTTCCATATAAAGTCGGGTAAACATCCCTGCGAGTGAGGGAAGAGTAATACCGTAAATATATTCGGCATGAGGATGAGTAAGCGTAGCAACAAAATCAGTTGCATCAAGACTGTTAACTTCTCTCATTCGTTCCGCACCAATTACCATAACAACATCATGCAACCCTGATGCAACAGCCATATAACCCTGCTTAATAGCTGATCCGCCTGAAGCCGGTCCATTTTCGATGGTTTCGGCACCAGCAGGAGTCAGACTCATGTGATCGACTACAGCGCTTGCAAGACCACTCTGATGATTAATTCTACATGAACCCATATTTGCTACATAGAGATGATCAATCTTCTTGATACCACTATCTCTCAAAGCCATGAGACCAGGATAAGCAGCAATTTCAACAAGCGGGTATTCTAAGCGAGTAAAGCTGGTAATTCCAATACCCGCAACATATACTTCACGCATCCTATCTCCCTCCCAATTTATTTCGCACATCAATCAGTGAGGTTCCGGTTGTATCATACATAGAGCGGGTAGCAGCAAGTAAATCTTCAGGAGGAACTGGGGGATCGCTTGGAGGTAAAATCCCTGCTTTCGCCTTTTCAAGAAGATGTTCAGGCACAGGACGCCTGCCAACAACTAAACTGTCCCTCGCTTTATCAAACAATTCTTTTGTCAGTGCCCAGGAGGGAACGCCCCCAAGTTCGTGTGGAATGTCAAATCTTTTCTCGAGATTATATTCAATCATCCACCTCCTGAAACCAATAGGAGATTCAGCAACAATGAGAACCTCTTTTTGTTTCAAAATGTCAACGTGATATTCCATTTTTGCAGCGAATGCATGAGCTCCAATTCTAAGACCTCGTCGCAGAGCTATGGTATGCAAGGATATACCAACTTCTTTGTTAACCATCCTCCCATTGACCACAGCTGCCAACTCACCATCAATCTGAGCTACTAAAACATATTCATCCTGAACCCTGTGCATATAGTATGCAAGAAGTTCACTATAGACCCTTGCAGCAACGATATTGTAAAAATCACGTTCAACATGAATCAGGGGTTCGATATACAGTAGAATATCTGGAATATCATCTCGGTTTACCTGTCGTATGACCATATCATCTCCGCTGGCAATAGTCATATACTTCGGTGGAAAAGGTGACATGAGATGATCAATCGGTCGAAGGATTTTCTCTAAATCAACAGCCATAGTAACCTCCAAAATTGATTGTTTTATTAACGAATAGAGGGATCATTATAATAATCGTGTCATGTCCTCAATAGGTACTTTCATTTTTGATTCTGGGAAATGCAAAGCAGCCTGACTAAATAATTGCGTCATCAAATCGTGACGATAAAAAATCCCTCGTTTTATTATATTCATAATAGAAGTTTGACGAGTTAAAAATTTTGTATGTTTCAGCAGATATTGTCAATAAAAACTTTTTCTTTTTTAGTCTGTGAACAAAATTGAAAAGGAGAAAGATAAACCAACATCCTGACAGTAGAAAACAATCAACAATTGAATTTCAGTAAAAACTTTTGAGAATCACATATTATTTTTACATATTTAAAGTTAGATAAAATTTGTTAAATTTCACCTATTACAGAGGGCCCTTAGCTCAATGGTAGAGCAACGGACTCATAATCCGCAGGTTGGGGGTTCGAGCCCCTCAGGGCCCACT
>JACNLN010000141.1 GCA_014381485.1 Fidelibacterota bacterium | reverse complement strand
AAGGAGAGGGTGATCTCTTCTCAGCAGTTTCTTCGCAACAAAAACGACTCGAGTTTTGGTAAGATTGAATCTGACTCACATTGGACAACTCTGGTATAGAAATGGAATCCAGGTACGCATTATTGTGATGAGCCATAAATATATAATATTGAACAGGAAATTATGAATGATAAAGAAAAAAATTCTCAAAGAGAATTTGATCTTGAAGATCGTCTTGTAAAATTTGCAGTATCCTGTATTGAACTGGCAGAAAGGTTACCCAGAACATTTGCAGGAAGACACCTTGGTGGTCAACTAATTCGATCGAGCACGTCAGCAGCACTAAATTATGGTGAGGCACAAAGTGCTGAATCTCGAAAGGACTTTATTCACAAAATAAAAATAGTACTAAAAGAATTAAGAGAATCTCGTATTTGCATTAAGATAATCATAAATAAACCTTTGAATAAACAAACTCAGATACGAAAACAGATATTGAAAGAGTGCAATGAACTGATAGCAATCTTTGTTACAAGTGTTTCTACTGCCGAACAGAAAAAAAAGAAATGATAATATTGAGAAGAATATCGTTTAGAAATTTTTTAATTAATTGTTATTTGTTCGATATTCGACATTTAATCATTTTTTAATTTTGAATATGAAAAAATAAGAAAAAAATAATCAGTAACAGTCGTTAAAAAAATGTGGCCATCTATCAAAGAAATAATATTCCCTGAGAGCTTAGATCATGCTGTAACTCTGATAGAAAATGGAGCAGAGTTTTTTGCAGGGGGAACTTATCTTGTAGCGGATAGAGACTCTTCGATCCATACGTTAATTGATATCAACAAACTCATAAGCAATGATATTACAGTTTCATACGGAGGAGTAGAGATCGGAGCAGGAGCTGATTTGCAAAAATTTATTGATACAGCTGTTTCTGTCAATCCTGACTGCAGATTAATAAAAGCTGCAAAGTGGTCTTGTTCGTCGAAGAATATTAGAAACCAACGCACCATGGGTGGCGAGATTGCAAAAAGACGCATCAATTCTGAAGTAATGGTTTTTTTGCTCGTAGTTAATGCTGATCTCACAATTTTTACTGACAAAGAGAAAACAATTTCCATCAGAGATTGGAATGGTAAAGGGATAATCACAAAGATTTCTTATTATCCCGCGAGACTTGAGTCAGTGGAAATTCAAAGATATTCTGTGATTCCATCCGCTCCAGCAGTAGTGATTGCTGCGGGAGTTCGAAAAGGGAATATGCTCACATTTACGGTGGGGGGAAAAGCGATTGATTTTTCCCGTTTTGTACTTCCCATAAAAAAATATGAAGAGAATCGTCTGGAGAATTTTGCCACGAAGGCAGCAGGTAATTTTTTCAATGACCATTACGGATCAGTGGATTACAAACGACATTTGATCTACACAGCACTCAAACGTATGAAAGAAAAGTTATGACAGTGTCTTTTACATTAAATGGGAAATCGACAACGGTGGATGTTCCTCTGGGAAGGTCGCTATTTGACTTTCTGCGAGGAAGCGGCATATTCAGCGTAAAATTTGGATCGGATAAAGGGGAAGCAGGTTGTGACACAGTACTGATTAACGGTAGAGCATTCAATGCCAGTCTTGTTCTGATGCACAGCGTTGCTGGGAAAGAGGTGGAGACACTTGAGTCTTTAGTTGAAGATGGTAAGCTACATCCTCTTCAACAATCCTTTCTTGACGCAGGAGCGATGCAATCCGGTTATACCGCACCGGGGATGATCATGTCAATTATTGCGTTGTTACGGGAAAACCCTTATCCGACAGAAGAAGATATCCGCGATGCCCTAGCTGGGAACCTGGATCGAGAAACAGGTTATGTGAAACCCGTTCAGGCAGTTATGGACTATTTAGCCTCGCGGTGTATTGAGCTTGTCGAAATGAAGAACACGAATAAGAACAGTTGCTAAAATAATGGCTGAGATGAAATACATCGGGAAGAAGACACCGCGTGTTGACGGGTACTCTCTGGTAACCGGACAACCTGTTTTTGCAGATGATGTCCATTTAAACGATCTTCTCCATATCAAGATTTTACGCAGTCCCTATGCACATGCAAAAATTGTCCATATCGATGTTTCTGAAGTTCTAAAGATGAAGGGTGTGGTAGATGTAATCACGCATAAAGATATCACCCCTCGATATTTCACGACAGCAGGTCAGGGGTATCCGGAGCCTTCAGCTTACGATACCTTAATCCTTGATTCCAAAGTTCGGTATGTAGGTGATCGTGTTGCAATTGTTGCTGCTGAATCGGTTGAAATTGCTGAAGTAGCTCTTGAGAAAATCGTTGTGAAATATGAAAAACTCCCTTCCATTTTTGACATTCGAGAAGCAGTAGACAACCCGTCCATTCTCCACAAAGGTGAAGATAAAGCTGGAATTGCTGATTTTAATAGAAATATTGCCGGTCACTTCGATGCAGAAGTTGGAGATGTAAAGAAAGGCTTTGCTGAATCAAAACAGATTTTTGAAAAAGAATATTCTCTTCCTTATGTTCAGCATTGTCATATTGAACCCCATGTTGCTCTGACGTGGATAGATGAGAACAATCGCCTTGTTATTCGGACGGCAACCCAAGTTCCATTTCATGTCCGAAGAATCATTAGCAGGATTTTGGATTTTCCAATGTCTCGAATCCGCGTAATAAAACCGAGGGTTGGAGGAGCTTTTGGCGGTAAGCAGGAAATTCTAACTGAAGATGTGTGCGCTGCAGTCACATTAAGAACACATCGTCCTTCCCGTCTTGAGTTAACAAGAGCAGAAGAATTTCATGCCAGTCGGACTCGGCATCCACAAATTGTTAAATTCAAAATTGGTGTGAATGAAGATTTTACTTTCAATGCTATTGAAATGAACATCCTCGAGAATTCCGGTGCTTATGGACCACACGCTTTGACTGTGATGTCCGTTACGGCAAGTAAATCACTTGGACTTTATAGATCTCCAAACATTCGTGTAAATGCCACAGCGGTTTACACAAATTTACCTGTTGCAGGAGCATATCGTGGCTACGGCGCTCCTCAGGGATTTTTTCCATTGGAGTCTCTTGTAGACGAAATCGCAAATGAATTAGGATTGGATCCCGTTGAATTAAGGCATATAAATTATGTAAGAGAAGGGGACGATGTTCCAATCGCTCAAATACTGGGTGAAGGACGTGAAGGATTTCCTGTGGTCATCCGTTCTTGTGGACTTCATCAATGTTTGGAGGAAGGGGAAAAACTCATTCGCTGGAATGATCTTCGTAAAGGCAAGAAATCTGGTATCTTTCGTCGAGGGGTAGGTGTCGCAATCGCAGCTCAGGGTTCGGGCATTGCTGGGATCGATATGGGCTCTGTTTTTATTAAAATGAATGAGGACGCCAGTTTTAATCTCAATCTTGGTGCAACAGATATTGGGACCGGATCAGATACCGCCATGGCTCAGATTGCCGCAGAGGTTCTGGATGTGCCGGTGGAAAAAATCATTGTCTATTCATCCGATACAGATTTAACCCCTTTTGATGCAGGAGCGTATGCTTCCAGTACCACGTTTATTTCTGGGGGAGCTGTGAAAAAAGCAGCTGAGGAAGCAAAACGACAAATCCTCGAGCGGGGGAAAAAATTATTGAAAGTGGATAAAGCAGAAATCGAGGATCAATATGTGGTAGCAGCAGATGGTAAGCGTATCTCCTATCAGGAGGTCTGTACAAAGACCTTATATACCGAAGAACAGATGCAGATCATGGCTACTGCTTCCCATACAAGTTTTGATTCTCCTCCTCCCTATAACGCTACCTTTGCTGACGTGACAGTGGATACAGAAACGGGCTTCGTAACAGTGAACAAAATCGTCAGTGTTACGGATATTGGTCAGGTCATTAATCCCCAGATGGCAGAAGGACAGGTGGAAGGATCCATCCCGCAATCTCTGGGATATGCTTTGTCTGAGTTCTTAGTCTTTGATAATAAAGGAAGCCCTCTGAATCTGAATTTCAATGACTATCACATATACACAGCTATAGACATGCCGGAGATTGTAACGAAATTCGTTCATACTCATGAACCGAAGGGACCTTTTGGAGCAAAGGCTGTGGCAGAGATTCCTATCAACGGACCTGCTCCAGCGTTAGCAAATGCCATTTTTAATGCATGTGGAGTTCGAATAAGAGAATTACCAATTACTCCTGAAAAAATATTGAACGCTTTACCCAAGGATTGATAAAAGAATCAAAGAAATGACAGTTTGGTTGAGCGGTATGTAATGTGGCATTTTTGGTAGATACTGTTATTCTACCGATGATGTAATAACAATGAAAATCCCATCCCTTGTTAGCGGTTCAGTTGCCGATTAAAGCAACGTTATCACTACTATTGCATCTCCAACCACATTAAATAATTCCGCTGTTTGTTACACTTGATCGGTGGACAAGAAAACGCAATTTGAATATAAAAATAATACTACCCACAACATTATTTAAATTTTCCCCACTACTACAAGCTTAAGTTTGACATTTATTCAATAAGTGTAATCGTTCCGAGGAACTCTTATAACGTTAGGCAGAAACTGTATTATTAAACAATAAACGGAGAAAGATTTAGTCAGGATAGAACAAAAGAATTAAAACAACAATTTTTGCTCTATTGATAAGGATAATCCCTTAGCATAGTTGAACATACCGCCATTTTGAGAAAAACCAATATCTAAGGCGTAATGAGTAAATTGTAGACCTAAACCAAATCCCCATTGAAACCTCTCAAGGCCACCTATGGAAAATCCAGACCGGATGGGGAGCCATTTCCAGGGTCTATATTCACTGGCTATTGATAATCGAGGTGTTGTTGAAGTATAAAAACTGGAGCTGAAAACTTGTTGATAATTTGTAAAAACAGTCAGCTTATCCATCAAATCATACTGAAACCCAACCAACATATACGTTGGGTAATTTGTTGTGAATCCATCAATAGCATAGCTGGTATCAGTAGTAATAATTGTTTCAAGTAATGAATCCTCTTGAGATTCATTGTAATCGGCAATATCCTCAAATTCTTCAGATGTAAGATCTAAATCGTAGGACAGTTTATGTTGATATGAGGTAGCTTGACCCCAGCGAATGGATCCGAATAAATTATTGAACGCAATGTTTGCTGTCATTTCATCAAGGATTTTTACTGACACTCCAATATCAAATGCAAAACCTAAGCCATTGATGTTTTTCCTCTCATCGACTACACTTGTATAAGAGAGAAGACTATCTTTTTGGAAGAAGGTCCCACCGAGGTTATAGCGCATAATAATTTCTCCTTCACCCAAAACCCGATCCTTTTTTGACTCAAGAGAGGCATTGAACTTTTCTGTTTCAAAATAAACCAATCCGAACAATATCTTTGTTCCCACACCGACATAGGTTTCCTCTGTATAATCGCTAAGGAAAGGAATATCCATTTCAGTCCCATATGCCATTGATATTGGCAGTACTGTCTGCATTCCAATGTTCATTTCATCCAGGTTCATTGGTTCATCAAATAGCAAACCGGTGAAAACCAGTTCAAAAAGTGATTTGGATAGCGAGATAGACGTATTCATTTCTAGACCAGTGGATATGGCAAAATTTTGATATGAAAATCCCAGAAATTTGGCCTGTATGGATGGGTAAATATCCCATCTATTGTTATGAAATACGTCCAGCATTTCATCTTTTGTTTCCGAATCGAGGTATATACCACCTAATAGATAGTCGTTAATCCAATTAGGAGAAATAGAGCTGTTATTTAGCTCAAAGCTGGGGATAGGTACCAGCGGCAGCAATCCAAACCCCAAAGACCAGCGGGGATTGTCCTCAAATCCAAGATTGGCGGGATTCCAACCCAAGACGTCATCACCTCTAGATTGTGTCGCAAAGGTGCCGGCTGTGGAAATTTCTTGCGGACCATGACTAATCTGTGCCACTAAAAATGACGTGAGTATTCCAACAATTATGAATATTTTTTGAATCATGCTTATCATAGTTACCACTCCTATTCTTCGCCTTGTTCAGTAGGATCAACCAGATATCGAAAAGCCCCATACAAAAGAATTTTTAAAGAATCCGTTGATAAAAATTTTGATGGCTCATCCTGAGTTCCTAATAATTGAACATCACTTTTGATATATAGTGAATCCCCCTTAAATAGATCGAGTTTCTCATCATCTAAATCAATAGAATCTGTTTTAACAGTATCTGGTTCTATGTTCAGGGTAAATAAAGTATCTGCAGATCCATCATCGAATTGTGTTATAGAATCTGCAGTAAGTACTGTAAGGGAACTGCCAAAGTCAAATTGATTATCAATATCCATATAAAGCACTGCCGCTTTTAGTTCTTCCTGGATTTCCAGTTCTACCTTTTCAGGATCGAATTCGATTTTCGCACTATCAGTTATTTCAAATTCCAAAGGAGCAGAAACAGTAAAAGTACCGCCAATGAATTGATCAGTTGCTATAGTATCTACAGTAGTACCTGAACTAAAAATGGTTGCATACCCACCCGCTTTGATGCTATCAGGTTTGATATTGATCAAACGTTCGGCACTAGGCATAATAACATGGGTGCTGTCGGTAATATCCCAATTCGTTACAGAGGATGAATCAATATCACCGGCTTCATTTGATGCAGTAATCGTTAGATTCAGCAGTACGGGGATGCCAATATTAGTATCAAAATCCAGGTACATATTGACATGCTCGAAATTAATTCCATTCATTTCCTCCGGTAGGGCATCAATGGATTG